>JAHFUF010000500.1 GCA_023265235.1 Blastocatellia bacterium | reverse complement strand
TTAATTCTTTCGCTTTCATTATTGTTATTTTTTAGCTCGTCTAGTTTTATTTGTTGTTTTAATCGGGTTTCGCTTTCAGGTTGAAAATAATATATATTAGAAATCTCATAAGAGCCATAAACTATAATTAACGCTGCAATTATTGCAGCTACTACACCACTTGCTTTACTTTCTTTACTTTCTTTTTCTCTAGCCATTGCCTTACTTCTCCTGATAAATAATTCGGTTTTATTTCTTTTTTTCTGCTATTATGTTGGAAGTTGAAAAAATGTTAATAGGTATTTCACCTATATATCTGCAAGTAATTTCATAATTACCAACATTGGTTTTGTCATCATATGTTGGGATAACATCAGCAAATAAATCTATGCTTGTTCCTAGCTTTCTAGCAAAATCAAATACAGCTAGACGATCAGGAGCATAACCTTTAATTTTCACATTTTTGTCTTCAATTGTGATTTCACTAAAAATGATTCCTTTAGGTATGCGCAAATCAATTTCTCTTAAGACAGTCCTAATTGTTAATTGTTCTTTGCTAATTTCATTAATAGCAGCAGAACGTTCTTTAATAGCTTTAATTTTGCCATTGTATTCATCGTATTTAACACGAATGTCTAGTAATTGGGCTGCACGAGACTCTTGTTTTGCGATTTCTTGAGAGAGTTTGTTATTTTCTTGATAGTCGTTATAGAAACGATACCCCAAAAGCCCTACTGCAATAATTATTCCTACTATAAGAATTTGAGCTTGTTCTAAAAGCAAAGGAACTGTTTTTTTAACGACAGACTTTACTATTGTAGATATTAGGGTTACAACAGTTTGTTCTACGTCTATGGCTCTTTCCATTGGCAATTCATTAAATAGTTCTATATCTGTGTCAGCTAGGTTAAGACCTATGCGTTCTAATAACATTCCAGCACAACCTATGGCGATAGCTAATTGATGACCTTCAACCTGTGCTTCTTTACGACGTACACCTAGATTGCGGCCAAGTTCAAATGCATTATTGCGATAGGGAGAAATCAATTCTACTTGATCTGCAAAATTGCGCATTTTCTTAACGTCATCACCATCACAATCACCTGCTAATAAAATCAAGTTATATTGTAGTGCAGAAAGTTTTTCATTCGCGCTTTGTAGCAGAGCGGAGATTTCTAAATAAGCTTCTTCTCTATCTTCAGTCTTTAACTCCACAGATCCTTCCCAAACAGGTATTTCTGTTTGGGCGACTAGTACAGAAACAAGGTTTCCGGCCCAGTGTATTATTGCGGTACGCACTTCAGGTTGTGGGCGATAGCTGCGAAGATAAACATAAAAAAGTGCCACCATTGATTGGTTGATTGATACTTGAGCAATACCAGGAAAGGTATCTCTTACGCTTTTTAATACTTCTTCTGCCATATCTTTACGAATAGCTGCAAGTATTGAACTATGAGAGATCTTTAAGAAATCAGAATGTTGTGTTTCTACTGAAAGCCCGCGTTTGCGTTTTTCCATTTCTAGGTTGAAGCCCGTTAGATCTGGTACAGCAAAACAAAGAGTGTGAGCATCACTAAGAGCAACTGTAATTGCTTCTGGTTTGAAGTTTTGTAAAAAACTGGTTGTGCCATTGTCTTGCTCTGAGTAGTAGTCCCAGCCTTCTAATGTAAAGCGTTCGCCATCACTAGCAATTAAAACTGCTTTAGTGAATAGATCATTACTTAAGTCGATTGCTACAATTGAACGAGATTTGCCGAAAAGGTTAACCATAACAATAAATCCTTACTTATACTAATAGCACGAAAACTATTGGGGTTGATTTTGATTACAAATTACTTAACAGATTTATAAGATATAGATATTGTAAGTAAAGCCGCTAGTATAGTTTCTACATCTTATATAGACTGGTTATTATTATAGACGTTGT
Organism: Blastocatellia bacterium; assembly: GCA_023265235.1. Taxonomy (GTDB): domain Bacteria; phylum Acidobacteriota; class Blastocatellia; order Chloracidobacteriales; family JADJPF01; genus JADJPF01. The sequence continues at coordinate 2,618 of JAHFUF010000500.1, read as the reverse complement.
TTTTATGAAAAATTTTCCGGAACTTAACAACTTTTGCAGTAAAATAGAAATGATAAAGATAAACAGGCAAATTCAATAACATATAGATTCCCTAAATGATAGAATCTAAGGCCAATAATGCAAAAGCTAGTATGTCTATACTAGTGCTTGTGCTAAATAAAACAATTAATTAGCAATGACAATAAGGAACTAAGCTATGGAGGATTCTGTATTTAAGAATCAAAAACCAGAAAATGTAACAGAGTTACTTAATAAATGGACTACAGGGGATGAGGACGCACACTCTAGGTTAGTAAATTTGGTTTATCAGGAGCTACATTCACGAGCAGCTAATTATTTGCGTTATGAACGTCGAGATCATACTTTACAGCCTACAGCGTTAGTTAATGAAATTTACTTAAAATTAATTAACCAAAAAGATATTTCTTGGCAAAATCGCGCTCAGTTTTATGGTGTAGCGGCTCAAATGATGCGCCGTGTACTAGTTGATCATGCACGTAACCGTGCTGCTGATAAGCGTGGCGGCGATATCATAAAAGTATCCATTGATGAGGTAGCTAATTTATCTGAGCCACAAGGTATTGACTTAATGGTTTTAGACGACGCACTTAGTCGGCTTACTCAACTAGATTTACGCCAAAGCCAAATAGTAGAATTACGTTTTTTTGGTGGTCTTTCCGTCGAAGAAACGGCAAAAGCCTTAGGTGTTGCTGCTATTACAGTAATGAGAGAATGGAGAATTGCTAAAATGTGGCTCTACAATGAATTAAAAAAAAGCGGGTAATGCTTCAAGAATGTTAATAACTAAACCCCATCACGCCCTATAAAACAAGATTATAGAAAATAAAGCTACAAAGGCTGGTTAGTTGCCAGTATTTGTGGTTTATGAGAGGCTTTTGAAAACAACCTTGTGGTAATCCAACTAAAAATCACTGATTTTTTCCCATAAACCTATAAAATAAATGTTTATGCGCAGGTGATTAGCCCAAATAATTTACTATATGCTTAAAACAAGCACTGAAAAGAGGAGAAACAGCCTTAATGGAAAATGAAAACTTAAATGTTAAAGAAACTAGTTGGCAGGAAACATTAACATCTTCGTTAAGTAGTATACGAAGCCGGCTAACAGAAGAAGTTCGTCGCAGAAAAGCAGTAATAACCCCAGTAGAAAAAATTCTTTCGGCACTCAAAGACCCTCATCATAATGCTGTAACACTTTATGAAGCTACACAATTATTAGCTAAGGTTAGTAAAACCTTAGTTTCTCCAGAAGAAAGTGAACCATTAATAAACCAACTAAACCTGATTGCACGAGAAAAACTTTCTGACCTTCAGTTTAGTTTTGCACGTGATTTACGGCTAGCTTTTGAAGAAAAGGGAATAACCCTAGAAGGCCCCCCTGAAAAACTTGTAGCAGGGCTTTTTGTTATCCATGTAAATATGGCTACTCGACAAGTAAATATGACATTTTCTCATCAGCCTGTTACAGACAAAAAGGTTAAACTAGATGTAAATAGAGTAGTATCAGCTTATCAAAGAGCAAAACGCGAAATATGCGAGCGTAATACTAATATTGAAGAATTATTAAAACAAATCTTTGAAACCTGCCAACGAGTATTAAAACTTGGTGATAAACCACCAGAGGAACGTGCGCCAATCGTTGAGTGTTACCGCGAATTAGTCCTAACTAAACAGTCAAATGCATTTCGTAAAGCACCTTCAAAAGGTGGGTTTCTTGATTATCCAAAAACTCATTTTATTTATGATATGTTGGTGGCTAGACAGGAAAACAGGCTTACTTTTGAAAACAATAAACTTAATTTTGGCCCCTCAACAATAGAGGTTGGAGCAGATAGCTCCAAAGCACTATTTCTTGCTGATTCAGCATTAAACGGGCATTTTATCAAAGATATTTACTTTACTAGGGAGAATTAATAATGGTTCTAACACAAGCACAAGCACAGCAGATAATACAAAAGCTAGGAGAATCAGGCATTCCACCGACTCGTGGGCTAGAGGCTTATAGCGTAGGTATAGACTCTCTACTTGATACGCTAGAGAAAGAATACTTACAAAGCTACCTTCGTAGTGGTGGGTCAAGCTTTAAGTTAATAGTGGGCGAGTATGGTAGTGGTAAGTCTCATATGCTCTATAGAATCCGTGATAAAGCCTGGGACAATGGCTACGTAGTTAGCCGCACGGAATTAAGCCCAAAAGAATGCCCTTATGATAATCAATTAAAAGTGTATCAATCAGTAATTAATAATCTGATTTTTCATGATGTTGACCCTAATGTAGAGGATACAAAAGGAATAGAATCATTTTTAGAAAATTATTTCTTTCGCACATTATCAAGCCTAGGTATTGAAAGTGTAATGACTGCAATTGGGATAGATATGAGGGTTAAGCTTTGGCTCGACACCATTTTACGCTTTAAGGTAGAAAGCCCTTCTTATAGACATGCTATCTATTTTTATTTACAAGCAGTTGCAGAAGAAAATGAACAGAAAAAACGCCTGCTAGGGGCTTGGCTTAGAGGTGAAACAGTTGCTCTAAGAGACTTAAAAGACTTTACTATCACAGAAAAAATAGATCGCAGTACAGCATTTAAGATGTTG
>JAHFUF010000499.1 GCA_023265235.1 Blastocatellia bacterium | reverse complement strand
TTTCAAAAATAATAAAAGAATCAATTCCTGCTTTCTTAAGTTGTATAGCCATACATAAGCCACCAAACCCAGTTCCAATAATGGCTACAGTAGCTTGCGAACTTTGTTGCAAAGTGTTCATTGTTTTTTCCTTAATGTTGATAATTATGGGGTTTAGCTTTAACCTAGCAAAACTTATACAGCGTCCAAATCTGAACAAAAGCGTTCCATAAATGGACAAAAATAAAAATTGTCTTCTAAGATTTAATAAGAGTAAGCTGATTATATACAGTAATTAGCTTGTTGGCTAGAGTTTGGCACAAGAATTTCCTTTTCAGAATGGTAGAAAGAAAAATAACTTTAGAAATTTTGTTTAGAAACTATTTTTGTTTAGAAACTATTTTTTGAGTTAATCCCTGGCATACATTATTAACAGCCTCCCGCCGCCCAATGTGTGCCAGTTTTTCTTAAGGTGTTTTATAGGCTAATTGCTCTAACTCAGAAACTACACGATCTAACTCATCAACAATAGTAGAGTCACCTGCTTGACGAAAAGCTTCTACCATAGCCCTATAGTACCAAAGTGTCCCTTCTTTTCCACCGCGAAAACGTCCCCAAACTTGATGTCCTACTTGACGAAAATCTATTAATACTGACCGAGCATTATGGAGCTTATCTGCCATAGACACTCTACGTATTTCAATAGGAGCAGTAAGAATATGAGCAATATAGCGTTCTTTACGCTCTCGCCAAGGGGGTTTTGGCACAGTATCTGAATCTGTGCAGCCAACCACTATGTCTGTAACTTGTTGCCCAAAACGCTTGAGAATTTCTTCTTGAATAGGCACACCTCCTTGATCCTCTATAGCATCGTGTAGAAGTGCTGCTATAGCTTGATCTTCATCACCGCCCTGTTCAAGTACTAAAGCGGCAACACTAAGTAAATGAGCAATATAAGGAACACCTGTGCCTTTACGTATTTGTTTTGCATGAAGACGCGTAGCATAAACTAGGGCTTCTTCAAAACGCTCTGTTAATTTTGGTTTTTCATTATTAGACATAAATCACCTTGCAAATAAAATAGCAATACATTGATAGCCTAAGGGATTATCTTAGGCTATGTTTTTATGCTCGATAATTTTTTACTGCTTCAACAAAAACTCTAACGCTCTCTGGTGGAGTAGGAGGTAAAATTCCATGTCCAAGGTTAACTATTAACCCTGGATCGCCACCAAATTTAGCAATATTAGACTGTACCAAAGCTGTAAGTTCATCTGCTGGAGCAAGTAAAGCACAAGGGTCAATATTACCTTGAATAGCTGTTCTACCTGCTACTCGCCGCTTAGCTTCAGCTAAATCTATACGCCAATCTATACTTAAGCAATCAACCCCGGTTTCTATCATATCTTCTAAAATTGCTGCACATCCATTAGTGTAAAGTATAATAGGCTTATCACTAACACTACGTAGGTGTTTAACAATTCTTTGTAAATATGGAAGAGCAAAAACTCTATAGTCATCGCGTGAGAGTTCTCCAGCCCAAGTGTCAAAGAGTTGTACTAAATCTGCTCCAACCTCAAGTTGAGCAACTAGGTATTTAGATACTGTTTCAGTAATTTTATCAAGTAAGGTGTGTAGTAGTTTTGGCTGGGCAAAACGCAAGCGTTTAAGCTCAATAAAATTTTTGGTTGTTCCGCCCTCTACCATATAGGAAGCCATTGTCCAAGGTGCTCCAGCAAAACCAATTACTGGTACTTCATCATTAATTAGCTTTTTTACTTCCTGGATAACTTCAAGTACAAATGGTGTGTCTTGATAAGGGTCTGCAACTCGAATTTCTGCCAAGCGTTTTTCATCACGAATAGGATCATGTAAAACAGGGCCTTTTTCAGAAAGTTCTAGTCCCATTCCCATAGCTTCAATAGGAATTAGAATATCAGAAAAAATCACTACACCATCCATTCCAAAATGTTGATAAGGTTGTAGGGTGACTTCTGCGGCAAGTTTTGGAGTTTTACATAGTTCTAAAAAAGGTACTTGGGCGCGTACTGCTCTGTATTCAGACATATAACGACCAGCTTGTCGCATTAGCCAAACTGGAGGACGATCTAGGGGTTGTTGGCGGCAAGCTTTTATTAAACGATCATTTTTTGGCATGACAAAATATGTTTCTTATCCTTTCAGTTGATTTAGTAATTGCACTACAAAATTTTTATCACTTAGGAAAGATTTTTTCGCTTGTTCTTCTACAATTTCTGAAGAAATTGCTTTTAATAAACTAATACTTTCTTGGACTGATTCTATAGCTTTTTTCCCTTGTCCTAATTCTTTCAAAACTTTTGCTTGTAGGTAGAGAAGTTGCCAAAGTTGTGCACGTACACCAATTTGACGTGCTAGGGTGATAGCTGTTTCTGTTAATGTTAAAGCCTCAGCTTTTTTTTCTGTTAGTAAGGTTAGTTCTGCTAGTGCACGTTTTTCTTCTATGATCAAAATTGGGTCAGCAACTTCTTTACTAAGATTAATTGCTTGATTTAAGTAATTAATTGCTTGATCTGGATAATTGAGCATTTTATAAACTAACCCCAAATTAAGTAGTGCTATTTCTTGTTCGCGCTTGGCTCTTAATTCTGTAGCAATTTCATAAGCTTGGGAAAAATAGTCTATTGCTTCTTCGTATTCTCCTTGCTTACTATGTATTTCACCTAGCTCTACTAAAAAGCGTGCTTCACTACGTTTTGCACCAGTGTCACGAGTAATTTGGACTGCTTGATCTAGCCAAGTTATTGCTGTTTGATAAAACCCTAACATAGAAGAAATGCTACCTAAAAGTGCTAAGGCTTGTCTTTCAAGTACCCGATCCTGTGCAGATTGGGCTAGGGTAAGTACTGCTCGTGCACCTTCCATTGCACGACTATATCGAGCAAGGCGAAAATCTGTTGCAGCTAAGATAATTTTTGCTCCTGCTTCTGATAATATTTCTCCTACGCTTTGAGCTAATTGGGCGCAATGATCAGCATATTGACTGACTTGAGAGTATTCTCCTTTTTCGTAATTTACAGCAGCAATTCGGTTTAGTGCCTGACATTGACCCACAACACCATTTAGTTTTTTATAAACATCATAAGCATGTTGGAAAAATTTTAATGCTCGCTCTGAATCGTTGCGCTCTTTGTACATTTCTCCTGTAGCTAAAATTGCTCGCCCAGCAATGGTTCCATCGCTAATATGCTCACTGAGTTTTAATGCCAGAAAAAGCGAGCGTTCTGCGTCTGTAAATTTACCTAAGGCTGTTAGGGTTTCTCCAGATAAAATTCTGTATTGTGCTAAAGAAACAGCTAAAAGCTGGTTCTCTAATTGATTAGTAATTTGGTTAGATTGTGCTTGATATTCCATATATTGAGCTTCTTCCATTTGATCAAGCAATTCTTGTAGGCGAGTCAAATATTTTTGTGTTTCTTCAACTGCTAAAGCACGCCAAGCTGCTGTAGCTGCTTCAACAGAATACTTAAAAGCTAGTTGGTATTGTTCAGCATTATAATAATGATGTGCTAGTAGAGGGGCGATTTGATCTAAGCGTTTTGCTTTTTCTAATGTTTCTGCTACTCGTAAGTGTAGGCGTCTACGCCTACGGGTATTTATTTTAGAATACAGGACTTTTCTTACTGTCGTATGGTAAAAACTATAAAGCTCATCAATGTTTGAAATGGTATTACGTAGGGTTGTTTGGGTATTAATTATTTGCTGTTCCTTAAAAACATAACCTGCTAGTCCAATTTCTACAATATCAATTAACTCGTCTTCTTCTAAACTAGCAACTAAACGTAGTGTTTCAAAAGAAAATTGATCTCCTAAAACAGCCGCTTGCATAAATATGTCTAATTCGTTTTCCTTAAAACGTCTAAGATGCGACTCTACAATATTGAGTACTGAGGAGGGGAGGTTTATTTCTGTAAGTTGCTGACAATGCCATTTTTGCCCCGTCCAAACTATACGTTCTTCTTCTACTAATAAACGTAGTGTTTCACTAAGAAAATAAGGATTACCTTGAGTTTCTTGCCAAATACGATCTATTGAACCAGAAGCAATATCAATATCTGTAAAAACTAGCTTAATATATTGTTCTAGATCATTTAAGCTTAAGCCAGATAGTTGTAATTGTTCGATATTACGAGCAGTAGAAATAGCATTTTGCCATTGCTGGAAAGGGTGACCTTTTTGAGTAACATCTTGAATAAGAGCAGTAAAAATAAACTGTATTGGTTCTCCTAAAGTTCGGCGTAGTAAATAGCTAATAAAACTTAGGCTTAACCCATCTGCCCATTGCGTATCATCCATCCAAATTATCAAGGGTAAATGACGAGCAAGCTTAATATAGATTTGGGCTAAATATTCAAAAATACGATATTTTTCACCCTCTGGCCCACCTTGAAGGGAGCCAGATTTACCCTTATCAACATTCCAAAAGTTCCAATCATTAACTAAATCATCTCGAACCCGATCGGCTAATTCACCAAAGATTTTTTCAAAAACACTTTGTTGTGAAACAATTTGTCT
>JAHFUF010000498.1 GCA_023265235.1 Blastocatellia bacterium | reverse complement strand
TTAGATCGTAACTTATTAGTAACGGACGCTTTTAATAATGTGATACGCAAGATTACCATGGTAAATGGAGAAGCTCAATCTGTCGCTACAGTTATAGGTAATGGTTTCCCTGGTCTTTCTGATGGTAATGGAACTAGTGTACAGTTTAATCGCCCTCTTGGGTTAGTAATGAGAAACAATACATTAATTGTTAGCGATTTTGGAAACAATTCTATACGCCAAGTTGATATGGGTTCTATTCAAGTACAAGTGGTTGTGGGTTTACGTCGTAGAATACAATCCAGCGCACTAACTCAAACTAATGCTAACAGTCCAACTTTTGGAGATGGAAATAGATTTTTTGCAGTTTTGAGTGGCCCAATTTCATCAACATTTGATTCAACAGGTAATCTTTATGTACTAGATTTTAATGGTAATAGAGTGCGTCGTGTAAGCCCTGATGGTGTAGTAACTACTATTGTTGGTGGAACAAGAGGCTTCGCAGATGGTAATTCCGCTAAAGTAGCATTTAGAGATCCTAGATATATGGTAATGCTTGATGATAAAACTATTATTATTGTTGATTCTGGCAATAATAGAATTCGTAGGGTAGGCTTACCCTAAAATAGCCTCCACCTTAGCCACTAGCCTTAAACCTAGTGGCTAAGTACTTTAGGAGTATTATATAGGAGTATTATTGATGACTTTTAGCACTGTAGTAGACGCTCAAACAGCTTTAATTAACAAAATAGAAAGCCGCCAAGCACGTATAGCAATTATTGGCCTAGGTTATGTAGGTCTGCCATTAGCAATAGAATTTGGCCTAGTAGGATTTTCTGTTCTTGGTATAGATACTAACCCTGATAAAGTTGCTCAGCTTATTGAAGGCTCGTCTTATATTAAAGATGTAGAAAGCGAAAAAGTTGCTCGACTAGTTCAACAGCTACGTTTTAGCACTAGCACTAGCTTTGAAGTATTAGCCGATTCAGACATAGTAATAATTTGTGTCCCTACCCCTTTGAGTAAAACTAAAGAGCCTGACATTTCCTATATCTTGGCTGCCGCAGAAGCAATAAAAAAACATCTTCACTCAGGACAGCTAATTATGCTAGAAAGTACTACTTACCCTGGAACTACAGATGAAGTGCTACTACCTATATTTGAAGAGACTGGCTTAAAAATAGACCAAGACTTTTTCTTAGCATTTTCTCCTGAAAGAGTAGATCCAGGTAACCCTGAGTTTCACACTGGAAATATCCCTAAAGTTGTTGGCGGAGTTACGCCCCTCTCAACAGAAGTTGCCGCTAAAGCCTATAATCAAATAATTAGTAAAGTCCACAGGGTATCGTCGGCTAGAGTAGCAGAAACAACAAAATTACTAGAAAACACATTTCGTAGCGTTAACATTGGGCTAGTAAACGAAATTGCCAAACTATGTCATGCATTAGAGGTAAATGTTTGGGAAGTAGTTGAAGCTGCAGCCACAAAACCTTTTGGCTTTATGCCTTTCTATCCTGGCCCAGGCATTGGTGGACATTGTATTCCACTTGATCCTCTTTATTTATCGTGGAAAGCTCGTATGCATGGATTTGAAGCTAGATTTATTGGCCTAGCAGAAGAAGTTAATTCTGGGATGCCAAATCATGTAATTGAAATCATTTCTGATTCATTAAACAAACATCGTAAACCCTTAAATGGTTCAAAAATACTAGTCCTAGGCGTTGCTTATAAACGTGACATAGATGATGCTAGAGAATCGCCTGCACTAGAAATACTAAAAAAACTACGTCAAAAAGGCTCTATTATTGCTTATAGTGATCCATATATCCCAACATTAACAATCGAAGAAGATCATTTAATAGAAAGTGTTGAGCTAGACCGCACTGTGCTTGCTTATTCAGATGCAGTTGTTATTGTGACAGATCACAGTGATTTCAATTACCAATTTATTGTTGATCATGCTCCACTAATTATTGATACTCGCAACGCTACTCGCCATGTCAAAGGCTCATCAAGCAAAGTGATTAAATTATAAATTAATCCCAGCCCATAGATAAATCAAAGGGCTATTATCAGATGCCCTTAATAGGGCATTAAGATTTTATTGATATTGGATTCTTATTCTTCAACTCTTTCTAGCCCCACTAGGGGCTTTTGATAATAGCCCAGTCCTTTAGGACTGGGGCTAAGTTAAATACAGTTTATTACCTAGAGGAATCTCTATGAACATTGCAATTATTGGTACAGGGTATGTTGGTTTAGTAACAGGTGCTTGTTTTGCCGAATTTGGGGTTAATGTTACCTGTGTAGACAAAGATGAAAATAAAATAAACAAGTTAATTGCTGGTGAACCTCCTATTTATGAGCCAGGGCTTGATATAGTAATTAATAAAGGGGTTCGTGAAGGTCGTCTAACTTTTACAACCAACCTACCAGAAACAATAAAAAAAGCTTTGGTGATTTTTATTGCTGTAGGAACGCCCTCTCGTGAAGATGGAGACGCAGACCTTTCCCAAGTCGCAGGTGTAGCAGCAGAAATAGGTCAACATCTTAATGGTTACAAAGTGATTGTTACTAAAAGCACTGTTCCAGCTGGCACTGGAGCACTAGTAAAACGTATTATTGCGGAAAATGCTCCTCAAGGAAGCCCTTTTTCTGTTGCTTCCAACCCAGAGTTCCTACGTGAAGGTGCAGCAATAGAAGACTTTATGCATCCTGATCGTATTGTAATAGGTTGTTCTGATCCTCAAGCAACCGCGATATTAAAAGATCTGTACAGCCCTCTCTACCTAATAGATATACCCTTTGTAGTTACTAGCGTAGAAACAGCAGAATTAATTAAATATGCCTCTAACGCATTTTTAGCAACTAAAATTTCTTTTATCAATGAAATCGCTATGTTATGTGATCGTCTAGGATGTGATGTTTATAACGTTGCTCGTGCAATGGGACTAGATAAACGTATTGGGCCAGATTTTTTACATCCTGGCCCCGGTTATGGTGGTTCATGTTTTCCTAAAGATACTCGCGCACTTGCTCATATAGCTACCCGTTTAGACTGTGACTTTAAGTTAGTAAAAGCGACTATTGAAGTAAACGAACGTCAAAAAGATTTTATGGTTGATAAAATAAAGCGAATGCTTGGCGAGCCAGTAGGGAAAACTGTTGGGGTATTAGGTTTAGCTTTTAAGCCTAACACTAATGACATGCGAGAGTCTCCAACTATCCCAATTATAAACGCTTTACTCGAATGTGGTGTAAAAGTACAAGCAAGCGACCCTGTTGCGATGAAGGAAGCCACTCATTTCTTACCAAATATCAAATATTGTAATGATGCTTATGAGACTGCTACTGGGGCAGATTTATTAGTCTTTCTTACAGAATGGAATCAGTATCGTAAGTTGGATCTAGAAAAACTTAAGCCTTTGATGAACAAAGCTGCAATTGCTGATTTACGTAATATTTACGATCCTGAATATATTCGTAAATTGGGTTTTGAATATGTAGGAGTCGGTCGCTAACACTTACAAATTAGACATTATAGTAAATAAAGAGCATGGACAACGGGTTTGGCCATCCTCTTTATATGATTGTTGACTTTATGTGATTGTTAGAAAAGCAGAATATGATTGTTAAGAGTTAAGAGTAACAAACGCATAGATCTGCTCCTACTTAGCATATTTCTCCCGCATTGTCTCATCGATAATAATGACTGGTAGCTGGCTTTCACGTTCTAAGTTTTTAAGTAAATAAGTTTTATCCTTAACTAAATCAGCAAAGTTGGTTACAGCCATTTCAAAATTGTGCCCGTGCTTGATAGCATCTTTAGGACAAGCTTCTACGCAAAAACCACAGAGAATACATTTACCATAATCAATGTTATAAACCTTAGCAAATCGCTCTTCTCTCGTTGAACGCTCTTCATAAGGGCGAAGGTCTTCGTCAGCCTCTATATAAATAGCATTGGCTGGACAAGCCGCAGAACAAAGAAAACATGCCACACAACGTTCTTTGCCATTTTCGTCTATGTTTAAGTAATGTTCCCCGCGATAAGCAGAAAAAATTTGTATTGGTTCATCTGGATATTGATTAGTCAGCTTTTCTTTTGGAATATAACTTAATGTAACTTTAAGACCTTTTACGATTGCTTTTACGTTTTCAACAACTTCACCTAGTAATGACATAGTTTTTCTCTCTCAAGATTTTTATTCGGCTAAAGTTAATAGTATTATTAGGGTTACTACTAGTCAATTAGCTATTATTTACCATAACGAACTATCTCACGTCCCTTTTCTAGTAACTCACGATCCCAAACTAGACCTGCGCGTGAATAGGTTGCGAGTTCAAACTCTTGGGTTAATTCTAAACAGTCTGTTGGACAAACCTCTACGCAAAGATCACAAAACATACAACGCGAAGTGTCATAGACAAAAGTAGTTAAGACCTTTTTTTTCTTTTGTTTACCATCTTCAGTATAAAGACGGCTAGTTGCTCCAACATAAATACAATTTTCTGGGCAGACAATCGCGCACAAGTTACAGGCTATACATAAGG
>JAHFUF010000497.1 GCA_023265235.1 Blastocatellia bacterium | reverse complement strand
TTTCTATATTTGGAGTGGTTCGGTCAGTTTTTGGCGCATTATCTTGGGGTTTAATTGTAGCGGCTATTTTTACTCAACGTTATAAAAAATAAATAGATAATAACTTCAGTATTATTATAAAGTTAGACTAAATCAGGTTTTAGGTATTTTCATAGTTGACCGTTTCTGGAACACTTAAAGAAATAAAGTCCACAACTACCATTAACTTTAAGGGTATAAAGGAACTCAAGTAGAAACGTGGGATAAAAAGGTGGTTAATATGGGAAACATTCTAAAAATAACAGGGTTTGTAATAATTGGATTAATAGCAATCAAACTTTTATTCTTTGCTTTAGGCTTGTTAAGTATTGGTTTCTTTGTTATTAAAATAGCAATTATAGGTATTATTATATACTTAATCGCTAAAGCTTTTGGGATTGGTAGCAAAAAAGCTTAATTTGTGATCAATTGATCTAAGATCAGCCAAGACAAAAGTGAGATCAGCTAATAGAAACGATCAAGATCAATGATCAAGTAAGAACCAACTAGTGATCAGCTTACGATCAGGCTATTTCTAGCTATGTTTAGGGATTTTTTCTGCTCATTATCTCATCAAAAATATCATTGTCGAAGCCAATCTCCTCTCTTAGACAAACTTCTTTAACCTTAAAAGTAAAATCAGAAATAGAGTAATTGCTACCAATAAAGGAGTTACGGACTTGTTGAACGATTTTTTCTAAAACTTTCTTGCGTTGAGTGCGGTTTTGTTTAGGAGGATTGGCAGTATTTATGATTTCTTTGACAAAATAGGCAAGACTATTAGGAGGACTAGAAGCACGTTGAGTAGCTAGCTTAATGGCCGTTTCTATTGCTTGTAGAGGGATGTTTTTAACTTTGTTGTATGTAGCTCTATCTGCTTTTGTCCATGAATTTCCTGTGGTTTCTTGATAAATCATCATCACTCTCTTTTCGTGTTCGCTTTGATGATGATCTTGTCTTTTTAAAGGATCATCATCATCATGTGTTATGTAGTCCATTGTGGACTGAGTTCGGGGTGAACTGGGTTCACTCCGAACTGGGTTTATTATAAACCCAGTTAAAATCGAATATTTATTTCCCCCTTTAGGGTTGTTTGACTCATCTAAATGAACTATAACTAACCCACGATCTGAAAGAGCTTTTATTGCTCTTTTGACTGTAGACTCACCTAGGTTACATTTTTTGGCTAACTTATTAATACCAACAGAATCAGTGGTTTGTTTATTAAATCCATAAGATAACCTATATAAACGGCGAAGCACTATTTGTTCTGGTGGAGCTAAGTCAGGCAATATTTCATCATCTAGAAAATTAGGGGTTTTATATCCTCCTACTTCCATTAAATTGACTGGTAGTGAAAATTGTTTTTGATTTTGTTTATTTCGGAACTGGGTTTGTTGTGAACTGGGTTCGTTGTAAGCTGGGTTCACTAAACCCAGTTCATTATGGACTGGGTTCACTATGGGTAGAGTCGTAGGTTTATCTTGTTGAGAATCCTTACCTTTTGGATCCAGGATTAATGGTTTATCTAGATCTAAAGGAATTTGTTCAATAGAGCTAACCTCAACTACTTTGGTTTCTTGAGGGAATAAGTAATTATTCGGGTGATCAGGATCAATAGGGCGCGGTATAGGAGGATTAATAATTAAACCCGCAGAACGTTTTTGTAGTTTTTCTTTTTTCTTTGTCATAATCAATTAGTCTTTACTACGGAAAGCCGAGAGGATTTTGAAGATAACTTTAACCTACTAAGTAGTTCATCTGTAAATGTTGCGTATTGCTCTGCCCCTCTAGAAGTTGGCGCATACAATTGTATTGGCATATGCAAAGCAGGGAGTTCTTCAAGTTTTGTTTGTCGATGAATAATAGTATCAAAAGTTTTGTCAGGCATCATTTGAGTTAAAGCACGAAACGATTCTCCGGAAACTGATGTTCTTGTATCAAAGAGAGTGCATACTGCTCCTAACAAAGATAAATTTTCATTTAATCCTTTAGCTCCTTCAATAACTTGAACTAAATCATTGAGTCCAGCTAAAGCAAAAGGGGCTGCTTGGACAGGGATTAAAACATCGGTTGCTGCTGTAAGTGATGCTGTTAAAAGTAAGCCTAAATTTGGAGGAGTATCAATAATAATAAATTCATATTTATTACGAACGGCTTTAATGGCTGTCCGTAGATTAGTTACTGATAGTGCCGGCTCACGATCAAAATTAGCAAGTCCTAAAGTTGCAGGAACAAGATCCAGTAGTTCTAATTCTGTAGTTACTAATTGTTCCACTAGTGGTGCTGGTGGTTTTTTATCTCTAGACATAATTGCGTAAGCAAGAGAAGTTTGTAAGCAATGAGGATCTAAAAAAATTGTTGTTGCGTTGGCTTGAGGATCACTATCAATAAGAAGCGTACTATAACCTTTGATTGATAGTTCTGCGCTAAGCATCGCCGCAGTAGTAGTTTTGCCCACTCCGCCTTTTTGATTAGCAATAGCGATAACCTTCATAAGACTTCTTCCTTCCAAAACCCAACTAGAATTTATACAATTTATATTGATGGTAAGTTGACTAGTAAAATAGGGTTTTTAATAATGCAGGTTTGGAAATTATACCGAGTTTTTGGGAGAAAGAAAGCTATATGTGAGCAAATTTAATCACTAAACTTATCTTAATGTTAATCTTAATAAGTATTAATGATTACAAAGGTTACAGATATTAGTAAGTAGTTATAATCTCCTGATTTGATGAAGTTAATTAACTGAGTTAATCTATTTCATTAAGCTTATCGACTTTATCCAACCCCTTGCCAGAGAGAGTATAAGCACGCTCGACTTCAGTAGGACTATTGGCATAAGCCAGAGCAGTATCAAGGTCAATAGTACCTTTATTAACAAGTTTAATTAGGTGTTGATCAAAGGTTTGCATGCCATAGTAATCATTGCCGCGTTCCATATACTCTTTGATACTATCGAGTTTATCAGGGTTTCTAATAGAATCAGCAACAGCACTATTAATTGCTAGTACTTCACAAACAGGAACTCGTTCTGCTATTTGATCAGGAGCGGTTCTTGCTAGTCTCTGGCTTACTACCATTTTCAGAGAATTAGCTAATCTATTAAGTACACTTTTACGTTCAGGCTCATTATAGAAGTCTAAAATCCTCAAAATAGTAGTTTTGGCATCAGAAGTATGGATAGAACTTATTACTAAATGACCTGTTTCTGCTAGAGTTAACACACCTTCAAATGTCTCTTTATCTCTTATCTCTCCAATCATTATTACATCAGGAGAATGTCTGAGTGTTTCATCTAGGGCTTCTGCTAAATTAGGAGTATCTTCTCCCAGTTCTCTTTGAATGATAATGGATTTTTGCTTTTTGTAAGTAAATTCAATAGGGTCTTCTAAGGTAATAATAATGCCTTCACGAGTGCGATTAATTTGTTGGAGAATAGCAGAAATAGTAGTAGATTTGCCTTGACCAGTAGCACCAGTAACTAGTACTAATCCTCGTTGTAACTCGGCGATACTTGCTATTTGTTCTGGCAAGTTAAGATCCTCAAAGCTTCGTACTTCTACAGGTATTACTCTGATTGATAAACAGAGGTTAAATCTAGACCTAAATAAACTAATTCTAAACCTACCAACATTGTTTAACTCATAAGATAGACTTTTACTTTTAACAGTATCAATACTACCAATGGTATCAATATCTTGATAATAGGGAGATAGTACTTGTCGTGCAAAGGCTTTTATTTCATCAGCAGTAAGGTCAGTACCACCATACTCAGTAGTCCTATCAGAGAATTTTAATATAGGAGGATTCTCAGGTACTAATAATATGTCGCTAATATTTTGTTTTACAGCCATTGTTAAAAGATTGTTAATTTCATTTACTTGCATATTGGTTTCCTTTTTAGAGCCAAGTTATACTATGAACGGCTACCATTGCCACGCTCCATTATATTAAGTCTTTATCCAAGCCCTTGCCAGAGAGAGTATAAGCACGCTCAACTTCAGTAGGGCTATTGGCATAAGCCAGAGCAGTATTAAGTTCAATAGTGCCTTTATTAACAAGCTTAATTAAATGCTGATCAAAGGTTTGCATACCATAGTAATCATTACCACGTTCCATATAGCTTTTAATATCATCAAGTTTATCAAGATTTCTAATAGAATCAGCAATAGCACTATTAACACTTAGTATTTCACAAACTGGAACACGGTCTGGTTTTTGATCAAATGCAGTTCTGACCAGTCTTTGACTTACTACCATTTTCAGAGAATTAGCTAGTCTGTTAAGTACGCTTTTACGTTCAGGCTCATTATAGAAGTCTAAAATCCTCAAAATAGTAGTTTTGGCATCAGAAGTATGGATAGAACTTATTACTAAATGACCTGTTTCTGCTAAAGTTAACACACCTTCAAATGTCTCTTTATCTCTTATCTCTCCAATCATTATTACATTAGGAGAATGTCTGAGTGTTTGTTCTAGGGCTTCTGCTAGGTTAGGAATATCTTCTCCTATT
>JAHFUF010000035.1 GCA_023265235.1 Blastocatellia bacterium | reverse complement strand
ATTGCGATAAAGCCCTGCAATAGCAATATAGCCACGAGTAAAATTAGGATGTGTTTTAACCAACTGCATTAACATTCTTAAAGCTTCTTCGTCACGCTGTTTTACTGCCAAAGTGTGAGCTAGTTCAAAGAGTGCTTGAGCCGAGCGTGGGTTGGCTGTTACAGCTTTACGCAGAATTGTTTCTGCTTCTTCAATATGATCAGTTTCACGTAAGGCTAGACCTAAATGCACTTGTGCCATTAATTGTTTAGGATTTTCTGTTAAAGCTTGTTGTAAAACTTCTATTGCTGCTGGGTATTGCTCATGCATAATCAAGTTCATTCCCTTAAGTGTAAGACCATCAGCATCATGAGGAGAAATCTGTAAAGCTTCATCTACGATTTGCTGGCATTCCTCAAGTTGGCCACTCATTCCTAAGAGTCTAGCAAGTTCAACTCTAGCAGCAACATTCTTAGTGTCTAGCTTTATTACTTGACGCAGTTCATTTTCCGCTTCACTAAAGCGGTTTGCTGCTAGAAAAGCTTTAGCTTGTTCAATATGTTTCTGTGCTGTTGTCACCCAATCCTCCAGAAAGAAAATTTAAGTAATTATGTCATTAATTAATTGGATTTCAGTAAACTTTTTGATAGGAAAAGACTTTTTATTATGAGTTAGCTTTCTCTTAGAGTCCAGCAAATCTTTATAGGTTTAGACAAAAAAATAGCCATACAGATTTTAATGTTGAAAAGGAGTAGTTAAGATAATAAAGTGAGTTATAAAGTGTCTTAACCTTAAACTTATATCAAGTTAAACTCAAAATCTATAGTTTGAGCCATTTTCTCTTCTACCAACAATAAAATCTGAATAGCCATTAAAATAATTGAGCAAGTCAATGGTAGTTACACCATGCAACAACCATACCATTGATGCAAGTCTTGTTATTCATTGTAAATAAATAGGTTAGCCAAAATAAAAATATACTTAATGTGGTAAATTTTAACTAATGGTAACTTTGTAGCCACTTAAGATTGACTACAAAGTTACCATTATTATAAGTAAGGATTAGTAACTGGGCTTTTTTGTTTTTCTCTGCTAAATTTAGCTTTTTAAACCTATTTATAAACACAGCTTCTATTTTTGGGGTGAAGAATGTTAACAAATGAACTAATTTATGATTGGAATACAATTGGTGAGAAGAATAAACCTAGCCACCCAATTGAGTTTGACGATGAGACGTTACGTGATGGACTACAATCGCCATCTGTTATTGACCCTCCTATTGAAAAGAAAATCGAATTATTACACCTAATGAATAGCCTAGGGATTGATACAGCAGACATAGGGCTTCCTGGTGCTGGGCCGCGTGCTCGTCAAGATGTTTTACACCTAGCAGCAGAAATTGCTAATAACCGAATGAAAATCCGTCCTAATTGTGCAGCAAGAACTGTTCGTGCAGACATTCAGCCAATCATTGATATTTCTCAAGAAATAGGAATTGCTATAGAAGCTTGTACTTTTATTGGTTCTAGCCCAATTCGTCAATATGCTGAGGACTGGACATTAGAAAAAATGCTCCAAGCAACAGAAGATGCTGTGCGTTTTGCTACAGAACATAACTTGCCTGTAATGTATGTTACTGAGGACACTACCAGAGCACATCCAGATACATTAAGAAAACTCTATAAAACTGCAATTGAATGTGGAGCAAAACGTGTTTGTATTTCTGATACAGTTGGACATGCTACACCTCTAGGAACAGCCAAGCTAGTTAAGTTTATTAAGCAAATAATTGTAGAAACAGGTGAAGATATAAAAATTGACTGGCATGGTCATCAAGACAGAGGTTTGGGAGTAATTAATTCCTTAGCTGCTTATGAAGCTGGTGCTAACCGTGTCCATGGCTCTGCATTAGGAATTGGTGAGCGTGTTGGCAATACTCCTATGGATCAGCTACTAGTCAATTGTCAACTAATGGGCTATATTCGCAGAGACTTAAAAAAACTAGGTGAGTATTGTCAAAAATCTTCCCAAGCTACAGCAGTAGCAATTCCTATTAATTATCCTGTCTTTGGCAGAGATGCTTTCCGTACTGCTACAGGAGTTCATGCCGCAGCAGTAATAAAAGCTTTCCGCAAAAATGATGAATACTTAGCTAATATGGTATACTCAGGCGTACCAGCGCATGAGTTTGGACTAGAACAAGTAATTGAAGTTGGGCCAATGAGTGGTAAATCTAATGTTGTGTTTTGGTTAGAGCGACGTGGTATTGAAGTAACTGAAGAGAGGGTTGAAAAAATTTTCAAAACAGCAAAACAAGCTTCTAGTGTATTATCTGACACAGAAATCTTAGCATTAGTTTAACTTTTGTATAATTTATAATTATGACTGATCAAATGCAGCCCCGCATAAAAGAAACCTTATCTGCTCAATTAGCTATGCTCTGGGCAACCAGTCAGTTTTTTACTTCACTACAAAACATAATGTTAGAAAAGCAGATGACTTCAAACCTAGCTCTAGCTGAGGTACAAGGGCAACTTGAAGGATTACCTGATAATGTTTTAGCAGAAGAACCTACAATAGAAAAAATAAAAGCTGGTTTAGAAGACGTGCAAGTTCAGCTTTTACTACTTGACTCTCGTATTTCTGTTTCTGTTATGCGACGCTTTTTTGAAAGAATTGGTGAAGCTGATTCTAGCTCGTTAAAGCATATTGTCCAATATTACTTTGTTAAACCTGTTAAGGATGAAAACGACAGAGATAAAATAGATTTATTGGTTACAAGGTTTTGCTCTGAGGCAACCAACTCAGGAAATCACATTAAACAAAGACAAGTAAAAGGTAATGTGCAAGCAATTCTCACTGAGCTATGCGGCAGTCAAACTACGTCTTCTTTAGAGTTTGTGCAAACGGCTGTAGTTTCTCGTCTACGCCAACTTTGTCGTTTAATTATTGATGCTAGGAGTTTTAATAATTTAATTGAAGGAAAATTAATTTCACAACTTCGCGACTATAAAATCAGTTTAGGAGATATGTTTTTTGTTCCAGTTGTGCTAGCAGAAATTATTCGTATGAATATAGCAGTTCATAACAAATTCCAGGAGCTTTATTTTTCCGAACAAGCTCGGTTGCGTATGGAAACAGCAAGAATGTTGCATAACCTACAAACTGGGCGACATTTAACGGCTAAAGAGCTACAAAACCCGCTAGTTGGGCAGTTAAATAGCTTCATTGTTCAAATGCAACAGTATATTCAAGATTTAAGACGTAACCTTGCAGACCAAATTATAAAAGATCGCTCAATACGCACTTCTATTGAAGCTGATGGCAATTCTTTTACTTTAGTGATTAATTCTTTAGAAGAATCTCTACTGCGTTCTAAGAATTTACTGACAAAATTACAAGATGTTTATTTACGCGTAGGAGATATAGACCATAAAGAAGAACTACATTTAGAAACAAGGTCTGATTTTTTTAATTCTGGTACTAGCAAAGTTGATTTTACTAGCCCAGAGATATTAGAAAAAACTCGCACAAGTTCTGGTAGTAGCATAGAACGCCCTAAACTAGAGCAAGAAAGCAAGCTAGACCAATCACAAAACCAATCACAAAATAATTCTGTCCCAAGTTTTATTCCTGTTGATCAAGTTAACAAATCAACTAATAATAGTGATAGCTTGTTACAAAGCTCTGAGGCTAAAGTAAGTTCAAGCTCAACAACCGAATACCAAATAGAAAATCCACAACCGAAAGATACACAATCTTAACGCTATGTTTAAGTTTAAGTCCCATACTCCAACAACTTCCAATATAGCTAAGTTGTTAAAAGACCCACGTATAGAGTTTGCTTTCCAAAAACTAGAGCTTCTTTCTGAAACATTGATGCAGGAACATATTAGGATTTGCCAAATCCCTGCTCCTACATTCTCTGAAAGCCAAAGAGCCAAATATTTTTATCAACGCTTCTCTGAGCTTGGTTTATTAGATAACAAAATAGATTTAGCAGGTAATGTTACGGCTTGCTGGCCAAGCCCTGCAAGTAACTATGTTTGTTTGTCTGCTCATTTGGATACAGTATTTCCTGATACTACAAATTGCCAAGTAAGAAAAACAGGAAACCGTTATTTTGCTCCTGGGATTAGCGATAATGCAGCTGGATTAGTTGGACTATTAGCAATTGCTAAAATACTAGTAGAGGTAAATTTAGTCCCACAAGTCCCGTTTTTATTTGCTGCAACTGTTGGAGAAGAAGGTATAGGAGATCTTAAAGGAGTAAAATATCTTTTCCAAGAAAGCGAATACAAAAACTCCATTCAATATTTTGTTTCTTTTGATGGCCCAGGAATTGAGAGAATCACATATCGCGCATTAGGTTCAAAACGTTACAAAATTACTTTTACAGGGTCTGGTGGGCACTCTTGGGGAGATTTTGGTATTGTAAACCCAATTCACGCGCTTGGGCGTGCTATTTCTAAAATGGCTAATTACCAAACACCACAACATCCTGCAAGTGCTTATAACGTAGGCATTATCGAAGGTGGTAGTAGTATTAACACTATTGCTGAACAAGCGTGCATGCAAGTTGACTTACGTTCAGTTTCTGCCTCAGAATTATCTAAGTTAGAAAATCATTTTTTATCATCAGTAAAGCAAGCATTAATAGAAGAAAACCTTGCTAGTAAATACTCTGATAGCCAACTAGAATTACAAATAGAAGTAATTGGTGAACGTCCATCAGGAGAACTATCATCAACAAGCCATCTACTTCAAACAGCTATAACAACGACACGTACTTTTGGAGTTACCCCTTATCTAGATTGTTCGTCAACTGATGCTAATATTCCTATTTCGCTTGGCTTAGAAGCAATCACCCTTGGGGCTGGGGGCAATTGTGGAGGATGTCATACCCTTTCTGAGTGGTATGAAGAAACAGACCGCGCAAAGAGCTTAAAACGAACGCTGTTACTATTACTGGCTTTAGCCCATAGATAAATCAATGGGCTATTATCAGATGCCCCTACAGGGCATTAAGCTAGATAACTCAGTGCTTATTCTTCAGCTCTTTATAGCCTAGCCCATAGATAAATCAATGGGCTATTATCAGATGCCCCTACAGGGCATTAAGATTTTATTGATATTCGATTCTTATTCTTCAGCTCTTTATAGCCCCATTAGGGGCTTTTGGTAATAGCCCAGTCCTTTAGGGCTGGGTATTAAATTTGGCTGGGTATTAAATTTGGCTGGGTATTAAATTTGGTATTAATTTAGGAGGCATTATGGGAAAAGCTAGAGATACTTTGACAGAACTTATTGAACAACGATTAGAACCAAGTGCTGATATTACAGCACTTGATCAAAAAATTTGGGCTATGTTTGGAGAACCTTGGGCAATACTTTGCTCAGATATGTCTGGTTTTACTAAACGTACTGATGAGTTTGGTATAATTCATTTTCTTACGTTAATTCATGAGATGCAAAAATTACTTAGTCCAATTATCCTTTCTCATTATGGCTTTTTACTAAAAACCGAAGCTGATAATATTTTCGCTATTTTTCGTGATCCACTTCAAGCAGTCCGTTGCGCAATATCAATGAATGAAGCAACTCATTTTTATAATTCTAACAAGTCTGAAGATTTTCAAATTATGATCTGTGTTGGGATTGGTTATGGCAGAGTAATCAAAATTGGCGACGAAGATTGTTATGGTAATGAAGTCAACTATGCTTTTAAGCTAGGTGAAGACACAGCTAAAGCAGGAGAGATATTACTTACTCCTGATACTTATAAGGCAGTTGCACAACACCTTACTATGCTCAAGTTTATAGAAAAACAAACTGAAAAAATAGGTTTAGTTCATCAATATTACAAATTAGAAAAGTAGCGGTTTTCAGCGAAGTCTAGGAGTAAATAATATTTACTACAAAGACTTTTTCCTTGATAATGGTTTTTAATTAATGGCACTGTTTTATAAAGCCAATCAAAAACAAGATAAATACCTAAGATTAAATAATGATTACACCACTAAATAATAAAAACATCCATCTGAAATTATGGGGAGTACGTGGCAGCTTACCCGCCCCAGGCCCACAAACACAACTCTTTGGCGGCAATACTTCTTGTATTGAAATGCGTTGCGGCGAAGAGATTTTTATTTTTGACGCAGGTAGCGGAATTCGAGAACTAGGACTGGACTTACTAAAATCCATGCCCCTAAAAGCACGAATTTTTTTTACTCATTACCATTGGGATCATATTTTGGGTTTTCCCTTCTTTGTTCCTGCCTATATTCCTAGTAATGAATTTCACATTTATGGAGAAAGTAAACGTAGGCGTTCACCAAAACAGATTTTGAGCGGACAAATGGTCTTCCCTTACTTTCCAGTCTCATTAGACGCAATGCGAGCTAAATTGGTCTTCCACACCCTTAAAGCAGGCTCGACCAAGAAGTTTGGTGAGGTTACAGTTAAAACACACCGCCTTAATCATCCATTTGATGCAATGGGTTATCGTGTAGACTATCAAGGTAGTTCTGTAGCCTATATCACTGATTATGAGCATTTTGACTACCAAGATGAACCCTTAATAGAATTTGTCCAAGGGGTTGATGCAATGATCTATGATTCAGCATTTAATGAAGCTGAATATATTACTAAACAAGGTTGGGGACATAGTACTTGGGAACAAGGAGTTAAATTAGCTCAAGCAGGCAATGTAAAATCTTTGATTATTTCTCATCATGAACCTACTCACGATGATAACTATATGACAAAAGTAGAACCAGAAGCTAAAAAAGTCTTTCCAAATTCTACTGTAGCTAAGGAAAAACACGAGTTCTGGTTTTAAGTCTGTTTGTTTTAGTATGGCTACACTATTGGATTACGCCATTTTAAGTTAGCATAAAAAGAAGGAAATTTAGTAGCAAGTTCTTCACAAATATAATCTTCTATTTCTTGGGCTGAAGACATTTGTAAGGCGTTTTCGACCATTTTTTGTGCAGCACTAAGATTAATCGCTCTTACAGCATCTTTAATTAAAGGTATTGCAGCAGGAGTCATGCTTAGTTGTTTAATTCCTAAACCTAGTAAAACTACAACATAAATAGGATTAGCAGCCATTTCTCCACAAACATCTAAAGTCGCTTTGTTGGCTTGAGCGACTCTAGCCACCCATACCAGTGATTGCAAAACAGCAGGGTGAAGAGGCTGATAGAGATAGGAAACTTGTTTATTATTACGATCCACTGCTAGGATATATTGGATTAAGTCATTTGTTCCAAGACTAAGAAAATCTGCCTCACGAGTTAGTTGATCAAGAATCATTACTGCAGAAGGAACTTCTACCATTACACCTACTTTTATATTTCTATCTACGTCTAGTCCCTTAGCTACAAACTCTTTAATAGTCTCATTAACGATGCTACGAGCATGACGAACTTCGCTAGTAGAAGTAACCATTGGCAAAATTATTCGCACGTTTTTACGTTGAGAAGCACGAACAATAGCTCGTATTTGAGTGCGAAACATTGGTTCATTTCTTAAAGCTAACCTAATTCCACGTAACCCTAATGCTGGATTAACTTCTATTTCTCCCCCAGTTATTGCTAGCGGTACTTTATCTTCACTTAAGTCAAAAGTCCTAATTGTAACCCCTGCTTGTCCAACAGAGTCTGACAAGCGTTGATAAATTTGGTATTGACCATCTTCTGAACCAGCTTGAGGCAACATATTTGTAAAAATAAACTCTGATCGAAATAGCCCAATACCTTGTGCGCCAAAACGTTTGACAGCATCTAGTTCTGAAACCAATTCAACATTGGCACGAATGATAATTTCTTGCCCATCAGAAGTAACAGCAGGGCCTTTTGATTGTACTAAAAAGTCTCGGAAATTACGTCGTCTTTGTTCGTGCAAATCACGATAGCGACGCACTGTTGTATCAGTAGGATTAACAATAAGTAACCCATCGCCACCATCAACTACTGCGGTGTTTCCTGTAGTAAGAATATGATTTTTTAAGTCAACGCCTACTATTGCTGGAATTCTTAGGCTACGGGCTATAATTGCAGTGTGTGAAGCCCAACCACCAGCATGAGTAGCAACAGCAATTACATGTGTCATGTCTAATTCTGCTAGTACGCTAGCAGGGACATCTTCTGCAACAATAATAGTATTTGCTGGTAAACGATTATTTTGTGTTTGTTTTTTTCCTGATAACGCGTCTGTTAGGCGGCGTGCAACATCCTCAATATCGCTACCACGTTGACGTAAGTAACGATCAGAAATAGCAGCATAGGCAGTAAGGAATCGCTCTAATTCAATCTTTATTGCCCATTCAGCATTAACTAATTGCTCAGTAATAGTTTTTTTAATATTTTTGAAAAGCTCTTTATCATCTAGCATCAAAATGTGAGCGTCTAAAATATAGGCATGTTGATGCCCTAGCTCATTTTCCATTCGTGCTTTTAATTCATTTAATTGATAACGAGCTAAGACAACTGCGCGGTTAAGTCGGCGAGTTTCTCGGCTTACTTGGCTAAGCTCAATATGTTGAAGTAGAGCTTGATGTCCTTGTGCATCTATATATAAGACTGTTCCAATAGCAATACCTGGACTAATTGCTAGTCCATGCATTACGGTTTCTAATACAGACTCTTTAGCACTAGAAAACATCCCCTTCCTCCCCAAATTTATTATTTATGAGGTCACAAATAGCACGCAGTACAGGTTCTTCATCTTCGCCTTCAGCAGAAATAATTAATTCAGTTCCTTTTGACGCTGCTAGTAGCAAAACCCCTAAAATCGATTTACCATCAACAGCTTGCTTAGTATCTGCTCTAGCTACTTTTACCTCAGCACGATATTGGTTTGCTAGGTTAACTAGTCTAGCTGAAGCCCTAGCATGTAAACCTAATCTATTTATTATAGTAACATAACGTTGTTGCATGAAAATTATTTTTTACCTAGTTATTTTTTATCTATTAGCGTTTTGTTGCCATTACTTCACTAGCAAGATAGATATTTTTTTGTCCTTCGTCACGAACTTTGCGAGCTAGTATATCAAGAGTCTCGTCTTTCTTTTGGCTAGCTAGCTTTATAATCATTGGTAGATTTACACCTGTTATAATTTCTATCTCACCTGGCCTAGAAAAAGTCATTGCCACATTAGTAGGAGTCCCACCAAACATATCGGTAAGAATCAACACTCCTTGACCTTGATTTACTTTTTTAATTGCATTTTCAATTTCATGAAAGCCTTGGTCTACTTCATCATTCCAGTCTATAGAAACAGCTATAATATGTTGAATTGACCCAACAACAATAATTTCTGCGGCTAAAACTAACTCAATGGCTAGTCGGCCATGTGTAACAATAACTCCTCCAACCATTAATAAACCACCTCCTAATTAAATTACCGTAGTAACAATCTCTTGAATGCTACGTTGCAATTCGTTGTCATCAGTAATTGGACTAACAATTGCCACTTGGCAAGCTGTCTCAGGACTAATACCGCGACTAATTAGTTGAGCGGCATAAATTAAAAGCCTTGTAGAAACGCCTTCTTCTAGGCCATGTCCTTTTAAGTTACGCACTTTTTCACCGATTTTGACTAAATCCTTTGCTGTTTGTTCGTCAACTCTGCCTTCTCTGGCAACAATTTCCACTTCAATTTCTGGTGGTGGATAGCTAAATTCAATACTAATAAACCGTTGCCTAGTAGATTGTTTTAAGTCTTTTACCACGCTTTGATAGCCTGGATTGTAGGAAACCACTAAAAGAAATTCATCTGGCGCACTAAGTACTACAGAACGCTTTTCCACTGGCAAAATACGCCTATCATCTGTAAGTGGATGAATTAGAACAATTGTATCTTTACGAGCTTCTACAACTTCATCTAAATAACAAATCGCCCCATGTTTAACCGCAGTAGAAAGCGGCCCGTCATGCCATACAGTTGTTTCACCTTCTAACAAAAACCGTCCTACTAGATCTGTAGCAGAAAGGTCTTCGTGACAAGCCACTGTTACAAGTGGGCGTGTTAAACGCCAAGCCATATATTGAACAAAACGTGTTTTGCCACAACCTGTTGGGCCTTTAAGTAAAACTGGAAGTTTTGTTTGATAAGCTGCTGTAAAGATTTCCACTTCATCTTTAACTGGTAAGTAAAAAGGTTCACCATTAACGTGATATTTCTCAATAGCTTGTTCTCTCATGGCTGCTATAATAACAGATAAACATTCAGAAGCAAAGAAGATACAAAACCATTCTCCGCTTAAAAATTTTTCTCTATTCCTTTACTAATAACTAGATCCACTTAAGTGATTAAGTAAGGTAGCGTTTTATTTTTGTTGGTAAAAATCTCTCAAATCTTTTTGTTAACTTACGAATTTCAGGAACGCCTAAAATCCAAGTTAAAGCAAAATAGGTCATTCCATAAGGAGCAAGCACAGCGATTCCCCTTATAATAGGGTGTTGTTTAGCAAAAAGTAGTTTTACTCCCCAAGAAAGCGCAGCCCCAATAATAGCTGAAACCCAGAGTTTTGCACCTAGTGCCACTCCTAGTCCAGTATGGCCAATGCGTTTTGTTAAAGCCTTGCGTAGTAAAAATAGCTCTAACCAGCCTGTTAACCCTGATGATAGGGCAATACCAACTGTTCCCCAAGAAGCTTCTATATTTAACCAAAGTGGCACTTTTAATGCAAAAATATAGCTAAGTAATATTGATAGCGTGATTCTTAAAACAGCAAACCTAAAAGGGGTTTGAGTGTCGTGTAGAGCGTAAAAGGTTGATGAATAAAGCCGTCCAGAGGTTGTGGCTAGTAATCCAACAGCAAAACCTGCGAGTACTGCCCAAACATACCTAGTGTCATTAGATGAAAAACGCCCTGTTTGATAAATAGCACCAACAACAATATCGCCTAAAGCTAAAAAAACTACGGCTGAAGGGATAACATAAAAAGCTATTTGCTGTAAGCCTTCATTAAGTCTTTTTTGTAAAGCCTTGGCTATATCCTCTGTTGAACCTGTTAGGCTAGACATAGCAGGAAGTTCAGCAGCAGATACAGACATTCCAAATAAACTTACTGGTAAAGTATAAAGAATTTGCGCATAAGTTATTGAAGAAACAGCCCCTGTAGGTAGTAATGTAGCGATTAAGTTATCCGTATAACCACTTATTTGAACAACCCCTCTAGCAACAAGAACAGGAAGAAAATTTTTTACTACCTCTCTTACAGACTCAAGTTGAAAAGAAATACCTAGGTGAAGGCGTTTTAATAAAGGTAATACCACTGGTAATTGTATGGCAAATTGTAGAGCACTACCTAAAACCAAAGCCCAAGCAACTTTAACTGCTAAATCTTCCACTTTACTACTTGAACCAAAAATAAAAAGTGCTGCAATTTGTGCTACATTCCAAAGCACTGGAGCAACATAGGAAAGGAAAAACTTACGATGACTGTTAAGTATCCCTAAACACCAGGCTGACAAGACTAAAAGCCCTGCACCAGGAAAAAATATCTGTACTAGTCGAATGGTTAGCAGCCTTTTTGCCCCTTCAAAACCAGGAGAAATTAAATCTATTAGTAGTGGTGCAAGCCAAACCCCTAGTAAAACTAAAATAGAAGTTACTAAAGTGAGCAAAGAAATAACTACTCCAGCTAAACGGCTAGCGTCTTGCTGTCTTTCTTTTGCTATTAACCCAGAGTAAACAGGAATAAAAGAAGCAGACAAAACCCCTTCACCAAAAAGGTTTTGCAATATATTAGGAATTTTTAGTGCTGACTTAAAAGCGTCTCCTGCGTCAGAATTACCAAAGTAAGAAGCAAATATTCTTTCCCGTATTAGTCCAGCAATACGGCTTAAAAATATTCCTATTGCGACCAAAACCGCTCCACCAGAAGATTTTGTTGGATTAGTTGGGTTTGTATTTGGTGGATTAGTTGGATTTGTATTTGGTGAAGTTTCTTGTGTCAAGGTTATTACCTAAAATTAGAAATAAAAAAGCTAAAAAATAATACAGAAATAAAAAAAAGAAAGCTATTTTGTTCGTCCTAGTTTTGCCTAAACGTAATTTAGCAGATATAATTAGGCTACAAAAAATTTGATTAACATTTAATTCAAAAAGGGACATAACTAATGGCTAAAGCACCAGAAACATTTAATATAAACCCGCCTATGCCACCAAAAGAAAACTTGCCATCTCTTTATAATTTACCTAATGAAAGTGTGATAAATAAAAACTCTTTAGATGAGCAATTAGAATCTGTTGAAAATCTACCAACAATGTATGATTTGCCTAGTGAATATATAGGAGATGAAGGCGTGCCAGATGAATTTCATGTTTTTCAGGGTCAATTATTAAGAGAAACTTTTCAACCACCTAAGTATTTTCCAGATAAATATTTTGTTGGGGTCGATATAAATTTTTACTACGACAAAACCCATATATTATGGTATAAGCGGCCTGATTGGTTTGCTGCATTAGAAGTACCTCGCCTTTATAACAACAAAGAGCTACGTTATAGCTATGTTCTTTGGCAGGAGAAAGTTAGCCCATTTATAGTTATAGAATTTCTATCTGAAAGCACAGAAAATCAGGATTTAGGCAAAACTTTTCGTGAAAGTGGTGAACCACCAACAAAATGGCAGGTTTATGAAGAAATATTAAAAATACCTTTTTATATTACCTTTGACCGTGTTACAGACGAGTTAATCGCTTTTAGGCTAAAGGATCTTAAATATGAACCTTTTACTGCTATAGATAATAGGTTTTACCTAGAAGAATTAGATTTAACCTTAGGGCTTTGGCAAGGTAAATATGAAGAGATAGACCGTTTGTGGCTACGTTGGTATGACAAGGCTGGAAACTTAATTCCTAACAATGTAGAAAGGATAGAGCTAGAACGGTCTAAAAAAGACTTTGAAAAAGAAGAAAAAGAAAAAGCTTTGGCTCGTGCTGCGCTTTTAGCTCAAAAACTAAAAGACTTAGGCATAGATCCTAACAGTATCTAAAACTTTAATTTGAGGAAATCATGAAAAGTTATCGTAAAGAGCTTTGGTTCCAAGTCGCAGCACGTAGAGGTTTTATCAACATTACACCTCAAGTAGAAACTTGCTTAAAAGAAAGCAGTGTAAAAGAAGGCTTTGTCCTAGTTAATGCTATGCATATTACCGCCTCTGTTTTTATTAATGATGATGAGTCAGGACTCCATCAGGATTATGAAAAATGGTTAGAAAGGCTTGCTCCTCATGAACCTATTTCCCAATATCGTCACAATAATACAGGTGAAGATAATGCTGATGCGCATATGAAACGCCAGATTATGGGACGAGAAGTTGTAGTAGCAATCACTAATGGAAAATTAGACTTTGGCCCTTGGGAACAGATTTTTTATGGTGAATTTGACGGAATGCGAAAGAAACGTGTGTTGGTAAAAATCATTGGTGAGTAGGGGCGAACCTATGTGTTCGCCCTCTTTGTCTGATGTTTAAGAAGGGCGAACACATAGGTTCGCCCCTACAATCATTTAATATTAACTAGGTTATTAGAGCAAAACTTTCCAAACTACTATCTTAGTTTTTGTCTCCTACAGATAAATAAATTTCAAAATTAGGTCAAAATAATGAATCGCTATATAAAGATAGTAGTTTGTTTAGCATTTTTTGTAATAACCAGTGTTGTTTATGGTTTCTCTAGTGGGCCTGTGCCAGGACGAACTGGTGCACCAGGAGAATTAACTTGTGTTGACTGCCACGATTCTTTTGAGCTTAATCGCGGGTCTGGACGAGTAGACATACTAGATCTTCCTAAAACCTATTCACCTGGACAACGCATAAAAGTTCGTGTAAGCGTTCAACAAAATAATCAAAAACTTTGGGGTTTTCAATTAACAGCATTAGATAGCCAAGAAAAAGCTGTTGGCCAATTTGTAATTACAGATCCAATTAAGACTCAACAACTTACTGATAATGGTAGGTTTTATGTCGAACACACCAAAGAAGGCTCAAAATCAACACAACCCCGTTCAATGGAGTGGACATTTGATTGGATTGCTCCAGATGTAGATCAAGGAGCGGTTACTTTTTATGCTAGTGGAAATGCTGCTGATGGACTAGGTAATAGTGAAGGTGATTTTATCTACACTACCTCTGCTCAGGTTGGTGCCCCAAGTGACCCTGTTATTACTTTAGGCTCTCCTAGTGGTGGAGAAGTAATTCAAGGTGGAAAACCTTTTACAATTAAATGGTCATCAACTAATGCGCTTTCTCACGATATCCTTATTCAATTAAATGGTTTAACAGATATTCCTAAAACTATTGCTAGCGGACTAGCAAGTAATACACAAGAATTTTTATGGTCTGTGCCAGCTAATATTCCTACTATGCGTGCTCGTATTATTGTAGTAGCACAGGGTGCTAATAGCAGGGCAGATTCAGATGTTTCAGACAAAGATTTTACAATTCTAGCTGGCCAACAAATCCCTGGCCCAACTATCACAAATATAAAAGTAACAGAAAAGAAGCTAACTGTTGAAGGTAGTGGGTTTACTCTTCAAACACTGATTACTGTTAATGGAATAGCCTTTAATTCGCCTCCAAAGCTAAATAGCACAGCTAGTACATTGACACAAAAAGGTACTGCAACAAATGGAAACACTGTAGGGCAATTAATTCCATCTAAATCTACCGTTAGATTATTATTTGTTAATCCTGATGGTGGAGTTACGGAAAAACTTTACACTCGCCCGTAAGTTTTAAATAATTTTCCAAACTTTTTTTCTTACTCTTGTTTCTAACAAACACAAACAAAAACACTCAAAAACACTCAAAACCCTTTCAGGAAAGGAAGTATAGCTATGTGTGCCGTTGAATGGAATGATAGAACCGTTGCTCATATGTTACGCCGAGTAGGTTTTGGCGCGACACAAGAAGATATAAAATTTTACCTTGATATGGGACAATCCCGCGCTATTAATTATATTATTAATTATGAAAGTATTGATGATAGTGAAGTAGATCGTCAGGTTGCTAGCGCGAACCTAGACCTAACAAAAGTTACTGATTTGATACTTTGGTGGGTAATTCGTATGACCTTTACCAAAAGGTTATTACAAGAAAAAATGGTTTTCTTTTGGCATGATCATTTTGCTACAGCAATTTTTAAGGTCAAAGAAGAAGACCTAATGCTAAAACAAAATCAACTTTTTAGACAATTTGCACTAGGAAACTTTGAACCATTTTTATTAGAAGTTTCTAAAGATCCTGCAATGATAATTTGGTTAGACAATTTTACAAACAAAAAAGGTCAACCTAATGAAAACTATGCTCGTGAGCTTAATGAGCTATTTTCAATGGGTGTTGGCAATTACACGGAAAATGATGTAAAAGAAGCAGCACGAGCTTTTACAGGCTGGTCAATCAATCGTCGTACTAAAGAATTTTTATTTGAAACAAACCAACATGACTTTGGCACTAAGACGTTTTTAGGTGAAACAGGCACGCTTAATGGTGATGATATTGTTCGTATCATAGCTGCTA
>JAHFUF010000496.1 GCA_023265235.1 Blastocatellia bacterium | reverse complement strand
CTGATGGTCACACAAAACACAAAGAAGGCGGCATTAAATGGGAGGCTTGGTCTGATGAGGCTTTTAAGCGAGCAAAAGCAGAAAATAAATGTGTAATCCTAGATTTAGAAGCTGTTTGGTCTCATTGGTGCCATGTAATGGAGGAAATTACTTACAGCGAGCCAGAGGTTATAGATTTAATTTCAAAGAACTTTATTGCTATTCGTGTTGATCAAGATTCTCGTCCAGACATTTCAAATCGTTATGAAGACTATGGTTGGCCTGCTACAATCTTTTTTGACCCTCAGGGTAAGGAAATAGTAAAACGTAGTGGTTATATTCCTCCTAATCCAATGGTTTCACTTTTACAAGAAATTGTTAAAGATCCTACACCAGGCCCCTCTGTTGAGGCTGAACCAACCTTGCAACTAGCAGAAAGTCCTTTTCTATCTCCAGAAGTAAGCAAAGAAGCCAAAGAAATATTTATTAGCGGCTATGATTCTAAACAAGGTGGTTGGGGGTTTTCTCATAAGTATATGGACTGGGATAGCGTTGAATATTGTATGACGGCTGCAAGTAGAAAAGGAGATAAGCAGGCAGAAGAAATGGCAAAACAAACCCTTCAAGCCCAAACACAATTAATTGATCCTGTTTGGGGCGGTGTTTATCAATATTCCGTTGGCGGTACTTGGAAAGAACCTCACTTTGAAAAAATCATGGCAATGCAAGCAGAAAATATGCGTATTTATGCCTTAGCCTATACTCTGTGGGGCGATCCAGTTAACTTAAAAGCTGCACTAGACATACATCGTTACTTAAAAACCTTTCTAACTAGCCCAGAAGGAGCATTTTATACTAGTCAAGACGCTGATTTAGTACAAGGAAAACATAGTGAAGACTATTTTAACCTAGATGATGCAGCACGACGTGCTAAGGGTATTCCCGCAGTAGATAAACATATTTATGCTCGTGAAAACGGTTGGGTGATAAGTGCTTTAGTAACAGTTTATAGTGCTACAGGGGATGATAAATACTTACAAGATGCTCTAAAAGCGGCTAAATGGGTAATGGATAACCGTAGTCTGCCTAGTGGAGGGTTTAAGCATGATGAAAAAGATCCTGCTGGGCCATATTTAGGTGATACTTTAGCTATGGGAAATGCTAGCCTAAAGCTTTATATGGCAACAGGTGATCGTCAATGGCTAGAACGTGCTGAGCAAGCGGTAAAATTTATTCAAGAAAGTTTTGTTAGTAAAGATAATTCTATTTTAGGTTTTGCTAGTTCACTTATTATTCCAGGTGGTTTTGCGCCAAAACCACAACGTGATGAAAATATACTAATGGTACGCTTTGCTAATCTTCTACATTACTACACTGGTAAAGAAGAACATAAGAAGCTAGCTGAACAAGGAATGCGTTATTTATCAATTAAAGAGGTTGCTACTAAACGCCCAATAGGTGGAGTTTTACTAGCAAATTTAGAAATGGAGTTTGATCCTGCTCATGTTACTGTAGTAGGGGCAAAAAACGATCCTAACGCTCTAGCTCTTTATAAAGCCGCACTTAACTACCCTTCAGGTTATAAACGAGTAGAATGGTTAGACTCAAAAGAAGGTAAATTACCTAATCCTGATGTAGAGTATCCAGTGTTAGATAAAGCGGCAGCTTTTGCCTGTGCCAATCAACGCTGTTCTTTGCCAGCTTTTACTCCTCAAGATGTAAGGCTTCGAGTAGAAAAACTTAATGCTGTAAAGAAAAGTAGCTAATATGTTTATGTTTGGTTGTTGAGCAAATAGTTAAAAGAGTAGCTAAATAGTTAGTGTTTGCTTATTAGTTAAATTCTTTTAGTTAAACCATTAGGTTCGTTTAGCTTTTTCTTGTAATCTGCTATGCTTGACAGCCTAAAATTTGTAAGGTATAAATTTAAAACACTACGTCAAAATAGGTTTTAGTTAGAATCAGAAATTTTTCAAAGTGAATTCAAGAATCTCTAAAATGATTTTCAAGTCTAATAAACTTAGGTTTCATTTGATAGCTCAGGATGTTCTTGCCATAATTAGAAAACATAACTGGTTCTACTCAATATAAATTTTATTATTTTAAGGAGAAATTAAATGAATCGTAGAGATTTTGCTAAACTTATGCTAGGTGCTGCTGTTGCTGGTATTGTTGCTGGTACAGAAGTAGAAGCTGCTGGTCGTCATCGTCGTAAAAAGAAAGCTGCTGCCGCTAGTACTGCTACCCCAGCCGCCGGTGCTGAAAAGAGTTCTTGCAAAGGCAAGAGTAGCTGCAAAGGCAAAGAAGCTGGCAAGAGTTCCTGTAAAGGTAAAAGCTCCTGCAAAGGTGCTGAAGCAAAAAGTTCCTGCAAAGGCAAGAGTAGCTGCAAAGGCGCTGAGAAAAAATAACAACCCCTTGTACTGTAAGGTCGCTAATCTAAATTTGATTTAGCGACCTTATTTCCTTAATACCTTTTTTCCCACGGATTTAAATTTATGTCAAAAAATCGATGGAACTTTCCAGATCTAGGCTTTGGTATTGGCCTTCGTACAGTACATTATCCAACTATTTTGTCAGATAACCCTCCAATAGATTGGTTTGAAATCATTTCAGAAAATTACTTAGATACAAAAGGAAGACCAATCTATATTTTGGATCAAATTGCAGAAAAATACCCAATAGTTATGCATGGTGTTTCTATGTCTATTGGTAGCACTGATCCATTAGATATCCCCTACTTAAAAAAATTAAAAGAATTAGCAAACCATATTCGTGCTGTTTGGGTATCAGATCACCTTTGCTGGTCAGGTGTGGCAGGTACAAATATTCATGACCTATTACCAATGGTTTATAACCAAGAATCACTAAAATATACAATTTCTCGTGTTCGTCAAGTTTCTGAAATCCTAGAACGACCACTAATTTTAGAAAATCCTTCTGCTTATATTGAATTTACTAATTCTGACATTACAGAATGGGACTTTCTTGCCACTTTGGCTAAAGAAGCTGACTGTGGAATCTTACTAGATGTAAATAATATTTATGTAAGCTCTTTTAATCACGATTTTGACCCTAAAGAATATGTAGACGCTATTCCTAGTGACCGAATTGTACAATATCACTTAGCAGGGCATACTAATAATGGTACTCATATTATTGATACACATAGCGACTATGTAATAGACCCAGTTTGGCAGCTTTATGAGCGTTCCTGTAAGCGTACTGAAGGTAGGTCTACTTTGGTAGAATGGGATGATGATATTCCAGAATTTGAAGTTGTTCATGCAGAAGTATTAAAGGCAAAAGCGTATCGTAAACAACCAGAAGTTATAGAGGTTGCAGAGGTTGCAGAAGTTGCGGTAGTGGGGGTTTAATGGATACACAAATTGAGTTAGGACAGTTTCAACGATGGATGTCTGCTGCAATAATGCATTTAGGGACAGATAATCAAGCGGTTAAATCTGATGAAGTTGAAAAAGAAATTCCCTGGTCAGATGCCTTAAAGTTTATCAAGCCTTCAAAAACCCTTACCCAAATAGAGCGATTAGGGCTTTATCGTTCAATGTATATATTGCGGTTAGTTGATGTACTAAAAATGGATTTTCCCTCTATAGCCTATTTTTTAGGTGATGATTACCGTGATTTTGTTGAACGTTATTTGCAAGTCTATCCTTCTCGTAGTTATAACTTAAACAATCTAAGTTATGATGTGCCAAACTTTATCAAAACTGCTCCAAATATTAGACGTAGGGAATTTCTTTACGAACTAGCTTCACTAGAATTAATGCTTAGTCATATTTTTAATCTTGAGGAAACTCCTGTTTTGACTAAAGAAGCTATTGCTAAGGTGTCACCTGAGGTTTGGGAAACAGCAAAAATTGTCCCTATAAAAGCTTTTCACCTGTTTGATTTTAATCATAATGTTAATGACTATCTAGAAGCAGTACAAAACGATGAAAAACCACCTAAGATTAAGAAAAAAGATACCTGGGTGGCCGTTTATCGCCGTAATTATAAGCTCTGGAGACTGCCACTAAGCCGAGATGCCTACAATATGCTTAGTGATATTGTTGCAGGTAAATCCTTAAGCGATGCTATTGTTAATGCTATTGAAAAGTCTCGTGAACCTCAAGAGGTTTTACAAAAACAAGTCTTTAAATGGTTCCAAGAATGGGTTACAGAAGGTTTTTTCCAAAAAATAGAAACATAATTAATATAGTGGCAGACCTAAGTGTCTGCCCTTCTTTAGAATCAATATATTGCTATTAAAATATTAAGCAATAAGCTATTACCTAAGCAATCACCTATTATTTTCAAGCCCTTCAACTATCTCTATAAAGTTTCCCCCTGCATTTTTCTACTCATAAATTACGCTTAATTAATGATATAATGGTTTTTCGTAAGCTTATGGCTTTTTATAAAACTCTCCTCTAAGGATTACCATAAAGATGTCTAAGTTACTTCATGAAGTAAGCGGAAAAGAATCATTACCTGATCAAGTGTTAATTTTAACCCCTGATGAAACTACTAGGAATTTATGCCAAAGTAAGCTTGAAAAAGA
>JAHFUF010000495.1 GCA_023265235.1 Blastocatellia bacterium | reverse complement strand
CATATTGCTGCTGAATTTGTAAATCGTTATGTTTCTGACCGCCCTCCTATTGCTGCTATAGCCTTAAACACAGATGGTTCAGTGATAACATCCTTTAGTAATGACTCATCTTTTATTCATGTTTTTAGTCGTCAACTTGCTGCTTTAGGTAAACGAGGCGATGTAGCAATATGCATCAGTACTAGCGGTAACTCTCCAAATATCATTGAAGCTGTTAAACAAGCTAAGCAATTAGGTATGACTACAGTTGGATTGTTAGGTAAGGATGGCGGAGTGCTACTTAGAATGGTAGATAATGCCTTGATTGTCCCAAGTACTTCTACACCACGTATTCAGGAAGTACATATTATGATTGGACATATCCTTTGTGAATTAGTAGAAGAAGAACTCTATGGAATTAAACAATGAGCCGCTATAGGCTTTCCCCAATAGATTTAAGCAAAACCCAAAGTTATTCTCTCCAAGAACGTCCTAGTAAAGTTACAGTGCGTGACTTTGCTAGCTCCTACAAAGCAAACTCCTCTTTTAATAGTTGGCTAGAATCTCTACCAAATATTTTAGCCGCTAAAGACTTAAGAAATATTGCTCAAGCTATAGTTAATGCCCAACAAAAGAACCGTGGGGTAATTATTGGACTAGGAGGACATGTAGTTAAATGTGGGCTAGCACCAGTTTTAATTGATTTAATGAAAAGGGGTTTTGTTACTGGACTAGCTATGAATGGTTCAGCCGCAATTCATGATTTTGAAATTGCCCTAGTTGGGTTTACTTCAGAAGATGTTGACGCTAGTTTAGGCAAAGGCGATTTTGGAATGGCAGAAGAAACAGGCCAATTTATTAACCAAGCCGCCCTGTTAGCTGTAGAAGAAAACATAGGTTTTGGCGAGGCACTAGGGGGGGAACTTACTCGGTTAAATCCAGCTAACGCCAATGTTTCTTTAATTTGCGCGGCCTATCAAGAAAAAATTCCTTTGACTATCCATCTAGCAATAGGCACAGATATTGTACATATGCACAAAACTGCTGATGGAGCAAAACTTGGTGCTGCTACCCATCATGATTTCCGTTTGTTTTGTTCGCTTGTAACAGAACTTTCTGGAGGAGGCGTTTATCTTAACCTTGGTTCTGCTGTGTTAATGCCAGAGGTTTTTCTAAAGGCTGTTACTGTAATTAGAAATCTAGGGTTACCTTTAGAGGATTTTACTACAGCTAATCTAGATTTTATCCAACATTATCGACCATTAACTAACGTAGTCAAACGTCCTGTAGCAGGAGTAGGAAAAGGTTATGCTATAACAGGACATCATGAGCTTTTAATTCCACTACTTGCAGCAGCAGTTATCGAGATGGCAAACTTTAAAATTACAAAATAAATATTCTTTAAGGAGAAAAAGCAATGTCTATAAAAGTACTTTATACAGCACATGCAACCTCTACAGGAGGAAGAAATGGTCATGTTGAGTCTAGCGATGGAGTAGTTAAAGTAGATTTATCTGTCCCTAAGTCTATGGGTGGATTAAGTAAAGAAGGCACGACCACGCCAGAAGACCTTTTTGCAGCAGGCTATGCAGCATGTTTTGGTAGTGCCTGTGAATTTATGGCTAGACAATCAAAGCTACACCTTACTTCAATAGAAGTAAAAGCTGCTGTTGGTATTGGCCAAACTCCATCAGGTGGATTTGGTTTGACTGTAGATTTAGATGTTAAAACCGGGGGACTGTCTCAGGCTGAAGCAGAACAACTGGTTGCAACAGGACATTCCATTTGTCCTTATTCTCTTGCTGTCAAAGGCAACGTAGAAGTCAATATCAAAACTACAGCAGGTTAGTAAAAATAAATATTAGACATTATTGGTATAACAAAATGTAGGGGCAAACTGTTTGCCCCTACTTAAATATTAGACAAAGAGGGCGAACAGTTCGCCCCTACATTTGTGGGGTGTTTTATATTTTTTGTCCATTTCACAAAATTTTTTCACAGAAAAATTTCATTTTGGAAACTTTTTTCTTTCTTACCAGTCTATAGCCTCGAAAAACTCCTTAAATTAATCCTAAAAAGTGAGGAAAACTTATGAAAGCTGGTATCCTATGCTGTCTATTAGGTTTACTGTTTTTACTGACACCTATCAACTTTACCCAAGCACAGCCTCCAATAGGACGAGCACCTCAAAACCGACCTATTGATAATCTTAGAGTTATGCCAGATAAGCCTGGTGAAGGTGTGATGATACCTAAGGGTATACCTAGTCCTATTCCATTAAAACAGACAGACATAAAAATGTCTATTTTTGGTTTTGTAGCCTCAGTTGACGTAGAACAAACCTTTGTAAACACATTCCCAGAAAAAATAGAAGCCGTTTATATATTTCCACTTCCTACTAATTCTGCAGTAGACGATATGGAAATAACTATAGGTAAACGTAAAATTCGAGGAGAAATAAAAACTCGTGAAGAAGCGCGTCGTGAATATGAACAAGCTAAAGATACTGGCAATCGTGCAGCATTACTAGAACAAGAGCGTCCTAATATCTTTGTCACTGCCGTAGCCAACATAGACCCAGGCAGCCAAATAGAGGTGAAAATTCATTATACAGAACGAATAGCTTATGATGATGGCGGGTTTCGATTTGTTTTTCCTATGGTAGTCGCTCCTCGTTATATCCCTACAGATATGCAAGTAAAAGATGGAAAACTTAGGAGATTACCTAATCCTACTCCAACTAGCCCTGTAACAGATGCTGATAAAATAGTTCCTCCTAATCTACCTTCTAACCTAGCTGCTGGAACACGCCCAGGTAATATTACTTTGATTTTAGACTTAGAAGCAGGCTTTCCAATCAAAAAGGTAAACTCAATTACTCATCAAATTAAGTCTGATAAAGTCACGGCTTCTCATTACCGTATTCAGTTAGCAAAGCTTGATGAAATTCCTAATCGTGATTTTGTGTTGGAATACAAAATTGCTGGTGAACAGCCTGAAGCAGTAGTAATGCAATCAACTGATCAACAAGGAGATGGTTATTTTTTAATGATGGCTGCGCCTCCCTCAGATTTTAAGATTAAAGATATTGTTTCTAGAGAGATGATTTTTATTGTTGATACTTCTGGTTCAATGAATGGTCTAAAAATGGAACAAGCTAAAAATGCAATGCGTGCGTGCCTACGTGGTCTTAACCCACAAGATGATTTTAATATCATCCGCTTTTCTAGTGATTTCGAGCCAATGTGGAAGACCTCACAGTCTGTTAATCAAGCCAATATCAATAGCGCAGACCAATTTGTTAATAATTTGCGTGCTGTAGGTGGAACAGAAATGTATGCACCATTAATGCAAGCTTTACAAAACAACCCTGCAATGCCAGGACAGCCAGTTAAACCGCGTACCATTGTATTTATTACTGATGGACAAGTAGGTAACGAGGCGCAGATTTTAGAAGCGGTTAAACAAAACCTAGGGCAAACAAAAATCTTTACTTTTGGTATAGATAGTGCAGTAAATGAATATTTTTTAAGGAAATTAGCCGAAATCGGCCAAGGAACATCAGAGTTTATTTTGCCTACCCAACAAGATTTTGAGACTGTAATAAATCGTTTTCAATCGCGAATTTCTGCTCCAATGCTAACCAACCTTGCTATTGATTGGGGACAAATGCAGGTGAGTGATTTTTATCCAAACCCAGTTCCAGATCTTTATGTTAATCAACCTGTGTTTATTACAGGTAAATTCAAGGCTACAGGTACTCGTGAACAAGTATTTATCAAAGCACTTAGTGCTGTAGGATTAAGCTCTTTACCTGTAGTTATTGATACAGCAGCTAATAATATTAGGTTTAGAGCAGTTTCTTCACTTTGGGCTAGAGCTAAAGCAGAACAGCTTTCCAACAAGCTAATCGAAACTCCAAATAACCCTGCTATTAAACAAGAAATTACCAACTTAGGGTTAAAACATAAGCTATTAACCCAGTTTACTTCTTTTATTGCTTTAGAAGAAAAGACAATTGTTCCTAAAGAAGGTGGTAAGCCTCAAACTATAAAAGTTCCTGTTCCACTGCCTGATGGCTGGGCTGGAGTTGGGCAAGATGATGTTATTGCGCAAGCAGATGAAGAAGAAGTGCGAAAAAATTTATATAGATTTAGCGCACAAGGAGCAGACAAAAATAATAGAATTCAGAGTCTTCCAACTGTCTCAGCCGCTCCAGCAGAAAAGAAAACCTCTGCCCCTAAAGGCTTAGGACAAAGGGCTGATACGGATACTTCTAGAGTAACAGGTACAGGTCGTAAGGTAGGCGCGAGTGGTATAAGTAGGTCAGCTACAGCAGAGTCACCAGCGCGTAGATCTGAATCAGTCCCTATGGCAACACCTGCTCAACCTGCACCAGAACCCACAAGGCAAGGTGACTTAGCTGGAGCTATGTCTACAGATGCAAAAGCTCCAATGATTGCAAGTAATCCTACTAGGCCAGATGCTCCTGTTAATAGAAAATCTAATAAAGACCTTAACAAATCAGAAGCAAGTGAGTTGGCTGATAGCAGAAGTTTAGATGAAACTGAACGTTATCTAGGCCGCAGTCAAGCAATT
>JAHFUF010000494.1 GCA_023265235.1 Blastocatellia bacterium | reverse complement strand
TAAAGTTAGCTTTTTGAATTACTTCCTCCGCTTTATTGCACATATCCCCACAAGCAGGGCAAATGGCAACACTACCAACCATTTTAGGACAATCTTTACAAAAAGCCGCGCTACACATACGACAAACAAACCTAACGGCTAGATCAGGGTGATTACTACAAGCTCCTGTCCCTGCTAAAGCAGCTATTGGAAGAGCACCTGTAGCAGGATTAAAAACTGGCATTGCCCCAGAAGGATTATATTGCTCGCTAGCACCACTAGGAGATAAATTCCCTGTAGTGCCACTACCCTGCTGTGGATAGTATTGCTGATTAGTATGAAGTGTTGGTGGAGCAATTGCAGGCGGTGCTTGAAGTGGGGAAGTTGTTGATGGTGGCAGAGGTTGACCAGAAAAGATTGCTCTTAACATTGGAATACGGTTAGCATCATTCCAATTTAGAGTACCTTTTTTCACCTTATCTGTAGGTAAAACACGGCCTTCTGTTGCCCAGTCCTTTAGAGTATCAGTATCAGCCTCATAAACTTGACCATCAATCATTATTTGCCAAATTTCATTTTGAGAACTCATTAAATTTTCTCCCTTCATTGTTTTGTTAAAGAAATTGGTTTTGTTTAGATTAATTTAGTTGACTACGTAATTCTAGCTTTTTAGACAACCAAAATAATAAAAAACTTTTTAGCTTATGTAACACTAATTTTTATACCATTTAGATCCAGATTATTACATAGTCTGGTTTGTCTGTGAAGAGACTTCGCTTATATTTTATAAAGTTTTTCTATATTTTACGACCTTAAGCTAATGTGTACAAGATTTTACCTGCGCTTCTACTAAAAACTTTTCTAAAACTTCTTTAGCAGGAGTAAAATACTCCAACAGAAAAATCCTGTAAATTTTCTGATTATAATTTTATTAAAGGCTTTATACGTATGAAACTCAAATTAACGAGAAAAGGTTATCTAATTATTTCCGTTTGTGTTCTTGTGCTTGTTTTTTGTGGTGCTATTTATGCTTATATCTCATCTCAAATAGTTCGTGATTTAGTTGGAAAATTAATTGGGCAACAATCAAAGGCTACTAACACCACCCCTTCTAGCCTAACCCCTAGCCCTGTTCCAACTCCTAGTCCTAGCCCTATTGCTAGCTCAAGCCCTAACTCTAGTCCAACTCCTAGCCCTAGTACCTCTTCAACAAATACTACTGATGTTGAGATTAAATCTAATATTTTACAAGCAATTATTAAAAACCCTGAATGGCGCGAAAATGAAATGGAAATTCTTGTAAATAATGGTGCAGTAACATTAAAGGGTGTTATAAATGACCAAAATCAACACACAGCGATAGAAGTGTTTATCCGTTCTTTATCAGGAGTAAAAAACCTAACTAATAGTTTGGAGGTTAAACCTATTAACCTAAGTACTATTTCACCTGTGAGTACCAAAGAAAACTCTGACGATCTTTTAGCCAAAGAAGTTGAGTTTGCTTGTTATAAAACAGATGCTTTTGAAATAAAAACCATGAAATTTTCTGCTAAAGACGGACATGTTACTTTATCTGGAAAAGTGCGTTCTCGTGCAGAAAAGCTACTTGCTGAGCGTGTTGCTAAAGAAACCCTTGGAGTAAAATCTATCATTAATGACCTTGAGGTTAAACAAAACTAGACTATCAAACTAGGATAAAGTACTATCACTAAAAGTGGTTCAATAACCCTATTTTTCTGCTATTATTTATCCTTTCTTTTGAATTACTATGCTATAATTATGCTTACAT
This sequence comes from Blastocatellia bacterium, assembly GCA_023265235.1. Classification (GTDB taxonomy): domain Bacteria; phylum Acidobacteriota; class Blastocatellia; order Chloracidobacteriales; family JADJPF01; genus JADJPF01. The sequence goes on along the minus strand of JAHFUF010000494.1, from coordinate 2,813 downwards.
TTTTCTGTATAATTCCTAATAGGTGAGAAATAATGGAACAAGAACAAAAACATCCTGTAAATATTGAAGACGAAATGAAACGTAGCTATTTAGACTACGCAATGTCAGTAATCATAGGTCGTGCCTTGCCAGATGTGCGAGATGGCCTCAAACCTGTACACCGTCGTGTACTTTGGGCAATGAATGAGCTTAATAATACCTATAACAAGCCTTACAAAAAATCTGCTCGTGTTGTCGGCGATGTAATAGGAAAATTCCATCCGCACGGCGACGTAGCTGTTTATGACACCATAGTTCGACTAGCACAAGATTTTTCTATGCGTGTGCCTCTAATCGATGGCCAAGGGAATTTCGGTTCAGTTGATGGGGATGCTCCTGCGGCAATGAGATATACTGAGATAAGAATGGCTAAGATTTCTGACGTAATGTTAACTGACATTGATAAAGAAACTGTAGATTTTAATCCTAATTATGACGAAACCTTGGTTGAACCTAGAGTTTTACCAGCACGCTTTCCAAACATTTTAGTCAATGGTGCTTCTGGTATTGCTGTTGGTATGGCTACTAATATTCCTCCTCATAATCTAACGGAAATTCTTGAAGCAACTATTCTTTTAGTACAAAAACCAGAAACAACATTAGATGAAATAATTAAAATTGTTCCTGGCCCAGACTTTCCTACTAGTGGGTTTATTTTGGGTCGTGATGGTATTCGCCAAGCCTATGAAACTGGCCGAGGAAGCGTAATTATGCGTGCCCGTGCAGCTATTGATCGCTCAGTACGTAATGAAGCACGAGAAGCAATTGTAGTTACTCAAATCCCTTATCAAGTTAATAAAGCTAGGCTAATTGAGCGTATAGCAGAGCTAATTAATGACAAGAAAATTGAAGATATTTCTGACTTACGCGATGAGTCTGATCGTGAAGGAATGCGCATTGTTATAGAGCTTAAACGTGGTGCTGTAGCTCAAGTAGTCCTAAATAACCTCTATAAACTTACTGCAATGCAAACATCTTTTGGCATTATTAATTTGTCTATAGTTGCTGGCCAACCTAGAGTATTAGGCTTATTAGAAACCTTACGTTTATTTATTAGTTTTCGTAAAGAAGTAGTACGCCGTCGTAGCGAGTTTGAACTACGTAAAGCTAGAGCACGTCAACATATCTTGCTTGGTCTAATAAAAGCCCTAGATCATTTAGACGAGATTATCAAACTAATTCGCGCTTCACGCTCATCAGCAGAAGCTAAAGAAGGACTAGTTAATAAATTTGAGTTTTCTACGCTCCAAGCTCAGGCTATCTTAGATCTACAGTTACATAGACTAACTGGGATGGAAAAAGAAAAAATTCTTAATGAGCTTAGAGAAGTTGAACGTCGTATTGCTGAGCTAGAAGAAATTCTTAATAATGAGAGTACGCTTAAGACTCTTATTATTAAAGAATTACGAGAAGTACAAAAAGAATTTGGAAATGAACGCCGCACACAAATACTTGAAGCAGAAGCAGATCTTCGTTTAGAAGACCTTATTCCTGACGAAGATATGGTAATTACAGTTACTCATGGTGGCTATATTAAGCGTACTCCTTTAGCTCATTATCGTAGTCAACGTCGTGGTGGCACAGGAAAAAAAGGAATGACAACAAGAACAGAAGATATTGTGTCTCATATCTTTATTGCTTCTAATCATTCTTATATTTTGATCTTTAGTGATAAAGGGCAAGCCTACACCTTAAAAGTGCATGAAATACCAGATGTTAGCGCGTCAGGTAAAGGCAAGGCAATGGTTAACCTAATTAACTTACCTAGTACAGAAAAAGTTGCTGGAGTTCTATCAATACGAGGATTTGCTAAAGATCAATACGTAGTAATGGTAACTCGTCGTGGTACAACAAAGAAAACCGAACTAGCAGACTTTGCTTACAGTCGTGCTAGGGGAATTATAGCTATCAATATTGATGATGGCGATGAACTTATTGCCACAGAACTTAGCGATGGCAAAAAGAAGATCTTTATTGCTACTCATAATGGTATGGCTATTTATTTTAATGAATCAGATGTACGCTCTGTAGGTCGCCAAGCTTATGGAGTCAAAGGGATTGATTTACGTGATAGCGATTATGTAGTAGGAGTTGCAGTCGTAACAGGAACGGAACAAATGCTAACTATTTCTCAGTATGGCTTGGGTAAACGTACTACATTAGAAGATTATCGTTTTCAGTCTCGTGGTGGTATAGGTGTAATAAATATGAAGGTAACGGATAAGACCGGGCCTGTAGTAGCTGTTATGCCTGTACGAGATGATAACGAGCTTATGATTATTAGCGGACAAGGCAAAGTTATTCGTTTTGATGTTGAAGATATTCGTGAGACTGGGCGCAATACTCAAGGAGTAAGATTAATTGATACTGCTGATGAAGACTATGTTGCATCTGCTTCATTGATTGAACGTCAGGACAGTCCAATTTTAGAAACAAGTGAAACCCCTAATGTCACTGCCTCTGATGAGAAGTCAACAACCCCCACTTAATGAGCGATGCTGATTTGAAGTGGGGGCTTGCAAGAATCAGAAATGAAGGAAGCAAGCCTGGTTGATTAGCCTAAGTCAGGAGTTAGTGACTGACTACGTTAGGAAGGAATACATAGGCACTTCAGAATGCTCCACAAGTTCTGAACCCTGCGGTAAGTGTTTAACCATCTCTAAGGGTAGGAGAAGTGATGCTTACATACAAACCCTTCTTAACATTGGCGATGTGGGTCTACTCTATAGTTATTAAGGTAATTATAGAGACTTACCTTTAACGAGGTTTTAATG
>JAHFUF010000493.1 GCA_023265235.1 Blastocatellia bacterium | reverse complement strand
GACACCAGGAGTAAGCAAAGCAAATTCTAGAAAGTTACGACCATTAACAGGCAGATCTTTGATTGAGCGTTCATCTACTGTAGTGGCAACATAAGTACGAGTAGTTTCAACCAACGGAGCTTCAGCGGTTACTACTACAGTTTCACCACCAGCATTACCAACTTCTAGGTCTACGTTTACTTCTGCTACTGAACCTACTTGTAAAGTAACATTTGTAAGATCTTTAGGGGCAAAGCCTTGGACAGTAACACGAACAGTGTACTTGCCTACAGGTAATGATGGGACTTTATAAAATCCACTTTCATTAGTTACAAACATACGAACAGCACCTGTTTCGGTGTTAATTACTGCTACATCAGCACCAGCAAGCACTGCCCCAGTGCTGTCACGAACAAGACCTTCGATTGAACCACTAGCTTGTTGAGCAATGGCAATTGCAGTCATTGCTAATACTATAGCTATTGATAAAAAAAATCGGCGTAATACATTTTGATTCACGTTTTCCTCCCATAACAGTGTTACATTTTTAATAACATCTGTAGTTATATCCTAAAAAACTTTATTGAAATATAGCCAGTTAGTTTGCTTACAAACTAATCTATCCTATGAATTATGAAATATAGATAAGCAAAAAGTTTTGATTAGTGGACTGCTATTTTAACCTATTTTTCTAGTTTTACGATAGCTTTAGAACTACTATTTTTCCATAAGAACTTGTGTTTTATCTCGTAATTTTCTTACTAGTATTAAGTTTAGTCAGCGTAAAGAAAATAAGTTAAATTGATGTCAAAATATTGTTAACTGTTTGTAACTTTTACTTTTATTAACACAGAGCAAAAATAAAAAAGTCATGCAATTTTTAAGCCTTATGAAAAGCCTGTTTTTATCGTTCTATAATTATGTGTATTATAAAGGCTTAACCATAAATCCAATTTTATTAGGGGTTTATTTTATTTAAAAATTTGCAAATTTTTGCATTTTCTTGCAAATTTTTGTATAAATTTTTTGAATCGAAAAACCTTTAGCTGATCGCTTAGGAATAACACTATTTTTAACATGTCTAGTTTTAGTCACTTAGAAAATGTCTAAAACTAGATAGTTTTACTACTTTAATATACATAGAATTTGCTTTGTAAATCATTGATTCTAAAAGAACTTTAAGTCTTTAATGCTCTATTAAGGGCATTTGACAATAGCCCAGTGATTTATCTCTGGGCGTTAATTTATTATTTGGTCTTATTTCTCTGTTAATCTACTGTAAGTACGCTCAATAGCTGAGTTTGATGCCCGGTCAAAATTACTAAATTTTTTAGCATGTTTTTCAGATAAAGCAGCTTTTACAATCTTTACAGTGTCTTCTTTGCTTTTACCTGCTGCAACCTGTTCTTTTACTGCTGCTACCATGTCAAACATAAATTCTTTAAGTAAAGTTATTCGCTCTTTACCTTCTTGAACTTGGCCATGACCAGGAATTATACGAGAAACATTGAGCTTTTCTGCTCCTGCTAGGGTTTGTCCCCAATCTTGAGGATAAGCATCACGCATAAAAGGAATAGCATTTGTAAGCAAATCACCTGTGATTAAAACATTTTCTTTTGGTAAAAAGACTACTACATCACCCTCTGTATGGCCGCGACCAAAATAAAGCACTTGAACTTCACGATCCCCACCATGTAAAAATAAACTTTTATCAAAAGTAATATTAGGGATGGTAATTTCTAGGTTTTCTAAATCTAGCTGTAGGTCTTTTGTTTGTTGTAGGTTTTTTTCTGTCTCTTGGCGTTTCTCTGTGGTTAAATCAACGCCTTTTTCGTCTTTACCATTTTTTAATTGTTCTTGTAAGTCTTTGATTTCTTTAACTAAATCGTCTTGGGTTTCTTTTAAGCTTGGAATTTCTTTTTCTTGAATATCACGGCGAGTATTGATATGAGCAATTACATCAAGTGCTTGAGGGAAAAAAGAAGAATAAGTGCTATTACCCTGCACATGATCTGGGTGCCAGTGAGTATTGATTAAATAATGTATAGGTTTATTTCCTGTGACAATTTTTACTAACCTAGCAGCTTCACGAGCGGCAGCAGGGGTAAAATGTGAGTCTACAATTGCAACACGATCTCCTAGAGTAAAAAAAGCTGTATTAGAAATGGCTTGAACAGGCGAAGTAGGTTTAAGAATTAATGCCCAAACTTGAGGTGCAACCTCTTGGACAGTGAAAATGTTTGATTCAGGTGTTTTGCTTTGAGCCTGTGTAAGTGTCACGCTACAAAGAAGTACTATCAAAAATATTAAAAATTTGCGCATAGCACAAATCCTTTCTTAAAAAATAAATTACTTGTATTTTGTTTGCTGAGAATAATAACAGGGTTAAATATTTTGTAACTAGGCTTGAGCGGATATTGATAATCGTAATTGCTAAAAAATTAAAACCCAGTCCTAAAGATTACTGCGGTGAAGTCTGTAGGTTGTTGAAAATAAATCTGGTCGTGTTACAAGAAAGTTGGCAGATAAATTTTAACTGTCTGTTGAATGGGGTTACAAAGCAATTGGCAGTTCTTTTGTAACACGACCGATTTTACTTAGCTTCTTAGTTAATTTCCATTTTAGTTTCTGTTTCTGCTTTATATGCTTCTTGAGCTAATTCTTGAGCTAATTCTTTAACTCCAAATTCTTCAGCTTTTTCAATTAATAGTGAAAAAGTTGTTTGGCTAGGAGCAAAGTCAATGATCTGTTGAGCTAATTTTCTAGCTTGAACAACATCATTTACACCTAGTAGAGCTATGAAATATTTTGTTGTATGTTCAACCTCTCTTGTTTTTAAAAAATCAAACATAGCAACCATTGTTTTTTCTCTTTCTTTTTGATTATTATTTTTTGATATTAGTTCTAAATCTCTAAACATTACAGCATGTGTTAGTTTTTTAGAAATATCTCTTGAGTTGTCTACAATATCTTTATATCGGTTGTCTACTAATAAATCATCTAAAATCAAGTTAACCATTGTAGCCATTAACTCTGTTTTTCTATTATTTTTAAGGGTATCAAAAAGAGCCAAACTTCTTTTAGATCCATCTTCTAACCTACTATCGATTAAAACAACATTTTTTAATGAATTAAAATCATCTACTTCACTCTTAAGAAAGTCTTCTTCCATCTTATTACGACGTTCAATTAAAGCGTCTATAGCAGGTTTATAGTTACCACCAAAATCAGAAATGTGTGATAACAGCAGATTAAGACGGACTGTCTTATACTCAGGCTCATAATCTGACCCTTCATCATAACACCATAAATAATGACTTAAGGCTTCTTCATATCTATTTACTTTTAGGAGTTGTCCTGCATAGTTTACTCTAGTTTCAGTACTATTTTCATTTTCTATAAATGCTTTCTCTACTTCCATTAGAGTAGTATTTTCTTCAGTATAGTTTTGTGTATTTACAGAAAAAGTATTTGTTGTTTCAAAAACAGGTTCTTGAGCCACTATAGGTAAACCTAGCGCAGGTATTTGATATTTTTTCAACTCATCAAGTAACCCAGTAGTGTTGCTTGGAGTATCTTCTGGTAGTTGTGTTTTTGGTACAATTGGTAGGGCAACAAATCCTATAGCAATAGTACGGTTGTTTCGAGTGTTTGACTTAAGCCTAATATTGCTTTGCGAAACCATCATTGATAACGCACTAGACATTAGTAAAAGTAGACAAACCAAGCTAGCAATAAAACTTGATAGCAAAAGGTTTTTGCCTTTAGGTTTACCGATTAACAATCTTTTAATTCTTTCCATTAATATGCCTCCATTTGCAGCCAATACCACTCTTTGTGGTTGGCGGATTTCTTCTAAATTAACCAATGCTTTAGCATAGGTGAGTGGATCTCCATTAAACTCTACAGCAATATCATCACAGCAATTTTCTCTCTCTATACGAATTTGATTTGATACCCACCAAACTGCTGGATGATAAAAAAGTAGTGTTTCAATTAAGGTTTGAAGTATATTGATTAGGTAGTCATAGCGACGAATATGAGCAAGCTCATGAATAACTATGGCTTCTAGTTGTGTTGTTGGTAAGCCTGTTAGAGAGCTAACAGGAATTAAAATTATGGGTTTTAGCCATCCTATAACCATAGGGACTTCTACATTAGCTGATTGATAGAATTGTACTGTTTGAGCAATACATAATTTGTGGGCTAAAGTGCTAAACTTGGCTTCTAGTTCTAAGCAAAGGGGTTGAATGCTTTTTTGGACAAGACGTTTGGCTAAAAAATATCCAATAGAAAAACGGGTTGCAATAAAAACAACTCCTATTGCCCATAAACAAACAAGCCAAGGTATAGTGGTTGTCACTTTATTTCTAAAAATGAAAGTCTGGTTTATCTCATTAAGTTTTTGAGGCTTGATTTCTGGCTTAGGCTTTTCTACTAAGATTGCGTTAGAAAAATAAGCTTCTTGCTTAGCATGCTCATTACTGGTCTTTCGCTCAATTTAAAATGAGTTAGGGGAAAGAAAAAGGGATTTCAGAAATGAGAACGTGATAAATGGAAACAGGAAGACCTAAAAGAGAAATAATTTGAGATTGAAGAGCA
>JAHFUF010000492.1 GCA_023265235.1 Blastocatellia bacterium | reverse complement strand
TGCCTAAGCTCTAGCTGAATATTAATAATTGATAGCGCGGCAGAAGTAACACCAGGAATTCTTGATGCTTGGCCAATAGTTTCTGGGCGTACTCGTGAGAGTTTTTCTATCATTTCCCTAGATAGTCCTGGGATAGATGAATATTCAAAGTCCATAGGGATTTGACGGGCTTGGGCTTTAGACAACCTTTCTGTTTGAACCTTCATAGTTTCAATATAACCAGCATATTTAATATCATTAACTGTGACAGCAAGTTCTTCTGGGTCTAGGTGATCAAGCATATTTGCTGGTAGTAGCATAGTTAAAAGCTCAGCAGTTACTTCTGGTCGTTTGGCTAGTTTAGCTAAGGAAGTTGTCTCGTTTAGTTTTGTTCCGCTTGCTTGACAAAAACGATCGGTTGTTTCACTTCCTAAAGTAGCTCGTAAGGTACTAAAAGCTTGTTTAAGTTCGGTAATTCGCTCTTGTTTGGTTTGGAAGTTACGAAAATCTTGATCAGTTACTAGTCCGATTTGACGCCCTAAAGGGGTTAGTCTTTGGTCTGCATTATCCATTCTTAGTAGCAATCTAACTTCTGAGCGAGATGTAAACATTCTATAAGGTTCATCTACACCACGAGAAATTAAATCATCTATTAAAACTCCTATATATCCTAGGTCTCGTGGTAGCACTAGCCTTTCGCGTCCTTGTACCATCAAGGCCGCATTAATTCCAGCGATTAACCCTTGGCAAGCGGCTTCTTCATAACCAGTTGTACCATTAATTTGTCCTGCATGAAAAAGTCCTTTGACTCGTTTGGTTTCTAAAGATGGTTTTAGCTCAGTAGGATCTACCATATCATATTCAATCGCATAACCAGGTCGAATCATCGCAACGTTTTCTAGTCCAGGGATTTTTCTTACAGCTTGTTCTTGAACATCTAAAGGAAGGCTAGTAGAAAAACCATTAAGATAAACCTCGTTAGTTTCATAACCTTCTGGTTCTAAGAAAAGTTGATGTCTGTCTTTGTCTGCGAATTTAACAATTTTGTCTTCAATCGAAGGACAATAACGTGGCCCAATAGATTGAATTTGACCGCTATAAAGCGGCGAGCGGGAAATATTTTCTCGTATAATATCGTGAGTATCTTGGTTAGTATAAGCAATATAACAGGGAAGTTGTTTTTGGGGTATCTCTTTTGTTTGGAAAGAAAATGGAGTAGGAAGAGCATCTCCTGGTTGAGGTTCAAAACAGGAAAAATCCATTGTACGGGCATCTAAACGAGGAGGGGTACCTGTTTTTAGTCGTGCCATAGAAAACCCTAGTCTACCAATAGATTGACTAAGTAAAATAGAAGCTATTTCACCTGAACGACCAGCCGAATAGGTACGGGTGCCAATATGAATTGTGCCATTTAGAAATGTTCCTGCTGCTATTACTATAGTTTTGGCGGCTAGTTTACGGCCATCCATAAACTCAATTCCAACAACCCGATCTTGTTCTACTAAAAGTTCTACGACTTCTCCTTGGCGTAAGAATAACGAAGGAATAGTTTCTAGTTGTTTACGCATTTCTGTTCGGTAAATACCACGATCAGCTTGTGCACGAGGGGATTGCACTGCTGGGCCACGGCTACGATTTAGCACACGAAATTGAATACCTGCTTTATCAATAACCTTACCCATCATTCCGCCTAAAGCATCTATTTCTCGGACAATATGACCTTTAGCAATACCACCTACAGCAGGGTTACAAGACATTTGTGCGATTAAATCTAAGTTGATTGTTACTAAGGCTGTACGACAACCCATTTTAGCGGCGGCTGCGGCGGCTTCGCACCCTGCATGGCCTGCACCTATAACTATAACTTCAAATGTTTCATTAAATTGCATTGCTTACCTCTTAAGACCTAGCACTAAAGTACTGAGCTATTATCAAAAATCCCTATGAGACTTCAAGCGATTGAAAAGCAAGAGGTTATATTTCTAAAAATAGCTAAAAATCTTTGAAAACGTAATCTTTACTTGTTATTTTTTATAGAAACGAAATTATCTCAGAGTGACTATTAAAACACAACCGTTACAGCAGGCCAAACACAGAGTTTTCCACAGCCTGTGGAAATTTATAATTCGCTTTATTTTCTAGTAATTACCCTGTGAATATATATAGTTTTGATACTGTAACTGTGGAAAACTTTTTTGTAGCTATTATTTACCAACACAAAATGTAGCAAAGATTTGGCCTAATATATCTTCGATAGTGGTTTCGCCAGTAATTTCTCCTAGCTTTTTTAGTGCTAAATGTAGGTGACAGAGGGCTACTTCTTCAGAATACCCTTCTCTAAATCGCTCGACTCCTTCGTGTAATTCTTCTATGGTGTTTGAGATCAAAGAAAAATGACGAGCATCTAGGATCAAAGTATCTTCTTGACTGGAAAAATCTTTTTGAAAAAAACTACTAACCAGGTTTTTTTGAAGTTCATCAAACCCTTGATAGGTTTTGGCTGAGACTGTGAAAATATTTTTTTCTGTTATTTTATTTGGGTTTAATTTAATTAAGTCTTCGGGAGTTACTTTTAACTCTAGGTCAGCTTTGTTAATTATTAGTGCAAAAGGGACAGGATTATCAAAACATTTTGTTAAAAGGTTTTTGTCTTCATAAGTAAGATCTGTTGAGCCATCAATGAGTTGAAGCACAAGGTCTGCATCTATCATTGCTGTGTAACTACGTTCAATCCCTATTTTTTCTATAATATCAGAGGTTTGACGAATTCCTGCTGTGTCAATTAAATGAACAGGTATTCCATTTAAGCTAGCTTGTTCAACAAGGCTATCACGAGTAGTGCCAGGGATATCTGTAACAATTGCCCGATCTTTTTGTAGTAATACATTAAAGAAACTAGATTTTCCTACATTAGGGCGACCAACAATTGCTAGCTTTACTCCGCTACGAACTATGCGACCAAATTGATAGCTATCTGCTAAGCGTTTAAGTTTTTTAACAAGCCCAGCAATATGTTTAGCCAAAGTTTCTATTGAGGAAGTGTTAAGGTTTTCTTCTACAAACTCTACAGCCGATTCTAGATGAACAATAATTTCTAGCAATTCAGCTTTTATTGGTTGTAAGTAGTTTGAGAGTTCTCCTTTAAGTTGGCGAGAAGCTAAACGACTTTGATAGTCGGTTTGAGCATCGATTAGATCTCGTACTGCTTCGGCTTGAGTTAGGTCAATGCGTCCTGAAACAAAGGCTCGCATAGTAAATTCGCCTGGAGTTGCTGCTCTTGCTCCTAGTTTAAGACAAAGCCCTAGTAAGCGGCTAAGAATAAAAGGGCTACCATGACAACTTATTTCTACTACATCTTGACCAGTGTAAGATTTAGGGTTTTGAAAATAAACAGCAATTGCTTGGTCTAAAAAGCTACTTGATGGATCGTAGATTTCTACTAGTTGAGCTTTTTGAATAGCTGTAAGGTCAGCTTTAGGAGCAAGTTTGGTAAGGATCTTGGTTGATTGTGAGCCGCTTAATCTTATTACACCAATGCCACCGCGCCCTGGTGGAGTAGAAATTGCTGCAATTGTGTCATCAAAAAGAAGCATAAAATATCATTTAAGACCAATTATCAAAAAGAAGCATAAAATATTATTTTTATCAGTTAAGTCGTTATAACCCAGCGTCGTTATAGTTATAACCCAGCGTCGTTATAGCCCAGCCCTAAAGGACTGGGCTACTATCAAAAACCCCTAAGGGGCTATGAAGATGAAGATGAAGATGAAGATTAAGATAAGCAAATCATTACTTTACGGTCGTCGCCTTCGCCATGGCTTTCTGTACGTACATCACTAAATTCTGATAAGGCTAAGTGCACAATTCGACGTTCATTAGGGGACATTGGTTCAAAAGTAAAAGATTTTTTTGTTAAACGAACTCGCTCAGCAGCATGTTTAGCCATTAGGGTTAATTCTTTTTCACGCATACTGCGAAAATCTGAAGAATCAAAAACAATCCTAGTATCTTCAGATAAAAACCTGCCATAATTTTTATTTGCTAAATACTCTAGGGCATTTAATAATTCACCATTGTGTCCTAGTAAGTAAGAAACATCATTACCAGAAAGATCTACATTAATAGAATTTGGTTCAGTTGTAACAGATAAAGTTAGGCTCAATTGAGAGAGTACTAAAACTCGATTAACAAATTCGGTAAGGTTTTTGGCAACTTTTTCTTCTGACATTAAGGAGTTCTCCTAGGATAATTTTTAATTTTAGTTTCTTTACTTGGCTACTATTGGTGTTGGTTCAGCAATAAATTTATTAATAATTAATTGTAACGCTACACCAAAAATACTATTAAACATCCAGTATAAAACTAATCCACTTGGGGCAGTAGAAAAGAAAAAGATAAAGAAAACTATTGGCATAATATAGGTCATCATGACTTTCTGCATTTTTTGTGCAGGATCGTCAGTACCTGGTGGTGTAGGCATTACAGCAGTAGCTGCAATAGATGAAACTGTCATAATAATTGGCAAAACATAAGTTGGATCGGCAACAGATAGATCTTTTACCCAAAATATAAAAGGAGAATGCCTAACATTTACTGACATTGA
>JAHFUF010000491.1 GCA_023265235.1 Blastocatellia bacterium | reverse complement strand
AATAATTAATTTTGTAGAACGCTCTAAATAGACTCCAACAAAATCTTCTACTCCTACTCCTAAACCTTGTAAATAATGGGCTAACTGGTTTGATTTTTGCTCAAGCTCTAAGTAAGAAACCCTTTCTTCTTGATATGCTACTGCAACATTTTTTGGAGTCTTTAGGACTTGTTGGCTAAATATTTCGTGGATACATAGGTTTTCAGGATAGGCAAAGTTGGTTTTATTCCATTGTGTTACTATCGTATACCTTTCAGCATCTGTCATTAATGATAGTTCTAAAATTGGTTGATTTGGGTTACTTACAATTGCTGAAAGCAGGTTCAGAAAATGATTTTTCATTCGCTCTATCGTTGTTAAATCAAACAAATCTTTACGATAGATAAAATTAGCAAACCCAAATTCGCTCATTTCAAAAGAAAGATCTACTATAGTCATAGTAGCTTCTTCTCTTGGGCCCGAAAACATACTGATAGAAAAATCAGAATGTTGGCTTAACCTAGATATTAAAGCACTTTGGTAGAGAAACACTGTTTGAAACAAAGCAGAACGCCCATTAATTCTATGTGTCTGTACTTGAGAAAGTAAATTATTAAAAGGTAAATCTTGGTGTTTATAAGCCTCTAAACATACTTTATTAACTTGAGCCAAAAATTCATTAAAACTAGGGTTTCCTACTAGAGTAGTGTGCAGTGGTAAATTATTAGCAAATAACCCTATTAAGGGTTTTACTTCTTCCAAAGTACGATTAGCAACAGGAGTCCCAACTACAATATCTTTTTGTTGACAATAACGATAGAGTAATACCTTAAATACTGCCAAAAAACCCATAAAGGGTGTTGCTTCTTGAAGTTGGCTAATATTTTTTAACTTTTCTTTGGCATCATTTGGAATAAAAAAACTACTTCTGCGACCAGCAAAAGACTGTTTTAGTGGATAAGGATAATCTGTTGGTAAATCCAAACTAGCAGAAGCATTTGCTAGTTTTTGCTTCCAATAAGAAAGCTTATTTTCTAAAACCTCTCCTTGTAGGTATTGCCTTTGCCAAATAGCAAAGTCTGCATATTGAATAGATAAGGCTGGTAAAGGAGAGGGTTTCCCCTGATAAAAGGCTTGATAAATAGTAGAAATCTCCTTAGCAAGAATTCCTGCTGACCAACCATCTAAAATTAAATGGTGGTTAGTAATAACCAAAATATGGTCTGTGTTGCTTATTTTTAATAAACAGGCTCTGAGTAATGGTAGTCTAGATAGGTCAAAAGGTTTGCTTACCTCTTTAGTTATTAACTGTTTTATAGTTATGTCTATTTCTTTGTCAGGTTCTTTTACTAATTTAACTATTGGTAAGTTAACATACAAAGACTCTGCGATATTTTGATAAGGGTAGCCATCAATAACAACAAACGTTGTGCGTAGGTTTTCATGCCTAGCAATAACTTCATTGATACTTTTTTCTAATATAGATATATTTAGTTGTCCAGTAAAGCGTACAGAACAAGATTGATTAAAGGCTGCGCTATTGGGTTGTAACTGTTCTAGCAACCACCACCATTCTTGGGTTAAAGAAATAAGGATTGGCCCTATTTTTTGTTGAGCAATAATGGTTGATTGCAGTGATTGAGAGCTATTTTTACTTTTTAAGCGCGAAGTAAGAAGACTACGTTTTTCTGGAGAAAGGTTTTCTAACTGTTTGAGTAAAGTTTGAGAACTTGTTTTATTTTTATTTAATTTTTGAGTATTATCTTTTTCTGTCATCCTAAAACTTGATCTCCAATAGCAAGATTATGTATGGTTTTAATAAAATAAATGGATTAATACTAAATAAAATAACTTTTTATCTAACAAAAAGATACTCAAATTTAACCAAACGAATCGTACTAGTATTAAACCTGAATATTCATAATGTAAAGTGTACCTATCTTGTAAATTACAGAGCTTATGTTTTTGGATAAAATGTAAAATTAAGCAAAGAACACCACAATAATAGTACTAGGAGATAAATATGCAGCCCAATCAACAGAATTTGCAATACAGTATAATTAAAATATTATGGGTTATTTTTATTATTAGTAGCACCATAATAATCCCACAAAATCTTTATGCACAAAACAATCAAACTAGACAAAAAGTAAAATATGGTGCAAATCCAAAGGGTCATTTTGCAGATATAAATAACATTAAACTTTATTATGAAACTTATGGCTCTGGCCAACCAATTCTTATGATTCATGGCAATGGCGGAAATATTGCTTCAATGAGCGACCAAATCAAGTTTTTCTCGCCTAATCACAGAGTAATCATAGCTGATAGCCGTGGCCATGGTAAAAGTGAAATAGGGACAGGAAAGCTAACTTATGAACAAATGTCAGAGGATTTCAACTCATTACTTGATCAGCTTAACATCAAGTCTGTTTATATTTTAGGCTGGAGTGATGGAGGAATTATAGGGCTACTACTTGCTATAAATCATCCTGATAAGGTTACAAAACTTGCGATAATGGGTGCTAATTTAAACCCATCAGCAGCTTATGACTGGGCACTAAAGTGGGCAGGACAAGAATTTGAAAAGGTTAATCAGATGATTGAGAAAGGTGACAAATCCCAACCCTGGGATGTTCTTAAACAACAATTAGGGTTACTAGAAAAACAACCTAATATCCCTGTTAGTGACTTGAAAAAAATCTCTGCACCTACTCTTGTAATGGCAGGCGACAAAGATGTTATTCGCACTGAACATACAATACAAATTTTTGAAAACCTTCCTAATGCCCATCTTTGTATCTTCCCAGGGTCTACTCATATGATTCCTCAACAAAATGCAGGCTTATTTAATCGAACTGTGGCTAACTTTTTTAAAAGTCCTTACAGTCGACCGGACACAAAAGACCTTTTTCAATAATGTATTATTCCAGGTTTACAAAAAAGCCATCTTACCCTATACGGCAAAACATAAGGGTAGGATGGCCTCAGTTATCTTAAGCATTTATTTTGGTCTTACTACTTTTAGTTTTTTCCATTTTTCTCCAACACATTGAGCATGTTGGTTGCTGTATCAACCAAAGATTGGTAAACAAACTCAACAAAAGGATTAAGATTTCCTTTATCCCCCTGCTCTATTGCTTCAATATATTTGCGTCTATTTTCCACCTTGATAATAGCAGGAGGATATTTATGTTTCAGCAATATTACATTCATTAAAATGCGTGCGCCTCTACCATTTCCATCATCAAACGGGTGTATTCTTACCATATTGTAATGTGCTACTGCGCTGGTAATAATAGGGTGTAAGTTGTTTATATTGCTATTAACCCATTTACATAAGTATTCTATCTCTGCTGGTACTTGCAAAGGGTATATATATTCGTGAATTGTTCCATCTGTTCTTAAAACCGTATTGGGTAACTGCTTATATTGACCTGGTGTGGCTGGCTTTTTAGTTGGATTCCCAAATTGATCTATAGCTTTAGTGTAAGTAACCCCTGATAACAACAAAGCATTCATTTCTTTGATAAATCCCTCGCTAATGGGTCGCGCTTCAGCTACATACTCATACAGTAGCTCTATAGCCTCAGCATGATTTCTGGTATCCAAAAAATCTTTAAATGGCTTCCCTTCTATGGTTAAACCATATTGCAAGAAAAATATGGTTTCTCCTAGTGTTAGAGTACTACCCTCTATAGCATTACTGTGGTATATCCATTCAGAACGCAATTTTTCTTGGATTGCTTGCCATATATGCTCTTTTTCTTTCAAAGGTCTAAAACTATCTAGTTGCTCTTTCAGACCATCAATATTAAGTAATAGTTGTGTAATTCTTTCCGATGGCTTAACAGCATAGGACTCTCTTTCTTCCATAAACACTCCTACGATTTATAAATTAAGTACCTATAATCAATTTGGCGTGTAGGGTAAGATAGGCACTAAGAAAACTTGTCTCTAAAATTACCAATTCCTATAGGATCAAGAGCCAAACCCATAGTGTTAAGAGAAGCAGCCTTAAACCCTAAAGAATCAAGAGCTTGATAATGTAAAAGGGCTGCGTCAGAATCAACCAAACCAACTGTAGGTAAAAAATCTTCAGAAAAAGCAGAAAGCAAAGAAGAAAAATTACTACTAGGGATTTCTGAAGGGTTCATCCTAATCATAGCTCTAAGCAATGAAATATCAATAAGTTCAGAGGCTTGGCTAGGTAAATAAATAGTCCTAGTCATAGATTTAGGAGATTCTAGAGTTCCACCTTCTGTAAAAAGAATGTCTGATTGTTGGTTAAACCTCTTTAATGCTAGTTTTGTGTCAAAACAATGTGGTGCTGAATCATCTACTATCATTGTTCCTGCTTTTAACTTACTCACTTCTATAAGGTTATCTACATTTGTTGCTCCTATTATTAGGCTGCCATTGTATATCTCTTGAGGCAATAATTTACTTGATTCTACAATATTTACTTCATTTTCAAATCCCCACTCTTCTTTCATTTGTTCTTTTAATTCTTTGAGCATTGCAACCTTACTATATATATCACATAGAGTTATCGATTCTGGACTAGGCAAACACTTTAGCATCAGTCTTAGTGTTGTTAGTCCTA
>JAHFUF010000034.1 GCA_023265235.1 Blastocatellia bacterium | reverse complement strand
CTTGCTCCTAGAGATCAAGGAGAGCAAACACAGGTTAATAATGCTGTTGCAAATGTTTTATCACACCCTAATCCACTTCCTCAAGATTTAGACTTTTCTACTGTAGCAGCGTTTTGCTGTGAAGTAGAAGGTAAACTAACCAGTGTTGAAAGCTCAGACATTTATGGAGTGTTAGAGGTTTCTCGTAATGCTAGTGAGGTAGAAATTAATGAAGCCTATACTAATTTAGCACGTAAGTTTCACCCAGACCGTAATTCTCAGTTACTTAACTACAATATTAGTCTTAAGACAGAACTAGAAAAGATTTTTAATGCTGTTTCTAGAGCCTATGAAATGCTGAAAAACTCAGATACAAGAACCCAAACAGGCTCTCTACGAAACAATAGATTTTCTAAAAACCAAACACAACAAAACTTTGGCTTTTCTGAACCTAGTAGTCAAGGATATACTAAAGGATATCCTAGTAGTGAACAAACTAAGCCTTATTCTAATAGTTCTAGTCGTAATAGGAATCAACCTAACCGTAGCAGCCCGCGTAGTGCTCAAGAGTGGTTTGAATATGGTCAAAGTCTTTATCTAGATAGTAGATATGCTGAATCAAGAGACGCGTTACAATCAGCAATACAAATACAGCCTAATTTAGCAGAGTACCATTTTTATTTAGCTAGAGCATTATCAAAACTAACAGGTATGTTTCAATCTGCTGAACTAGAATTTTATCGTGCTCTAGAACTAGAGCAAAACAATGCTGATTATTATGCAGAATTTGGTTTATTTTATCAGAGGCTTAACCTTAAAGACCGTGCAGAAGCTATGTTTAATTATTGTTTAAACTTGTCACCTAATCACCCAATTGCCCTACGTAGTTTAAGATTAAAGTAATCTTGGTCGTGTTATAAAAAATGACACTCTTATAATTTTTTATAACACGACCAATTGCTTGATTGCTTTTTACTTAATGTTTATTACATTTTTTCCACTGGCTCAACGCCTGTTAGAATGCGCAAAGCCTGTTCTAGCTGACAGCGTACATAACCTACTAAAGCAACTAATAATTGATAACGAGTATTATCTTTTTGTTCAATCAGCTTATAAGCATTTTTGTTATAAAAATTGCTAAAACTTGAAGCTAAATGATAAGAATACTTAGCTAGATGTGTAGGTTCTAACGAACTAATGGATAAACGTAAGCTATCAGGCAGACGGCTAGCAAAATAAATCAATCCCCAAAGATAATCGCCATCCCATCCTGAGTTTTCTTTTAGTGAAAGCAAATTATTGATTTCTTCGCTAGTTAAATTAACTTCTGTGCTTTTCCCTTGTTCTCTTAGTTTACGAAATATGCTATTGCCACGAACTACGGCATAAAGTAAATAAGCTCCTGTTTCGCCTTCAAATGCTTGTGCTTCTTCAAAATCAAAAGCAATAACTGAGCTACGAGTATATTTTAATAAAAAGTAACGTAAGGCACTTACTGCAATCCTATGAGAAATATCTTTGCGTTCTGCTAAAGAAACCTCTGAATAACGATCATCAGAGTTAACTTTGGCAAAAACTTTTTCCTCTAATTTATCAATTAAATCGTCAGCTTTTACGCCTAAGCCTTTGCGCCCAGACATACTTACTTGAGTGCGTTTACTATCAGCTTCAGAAAGCTCATAACCTAGTTCTTTAGCACTTGCTGGGGTTAACACTACTTTTTCATAGGCTAGGTGAGCACTACGATCTATGCGATCATCTGTAGATAACAATTTAACCCCTAGCTTTACATAAGCTTGTGGGTAGGATTGTCCTACATCGATTACGTTAAAATATGCAACACCATTACCAAAACCTAAGTCTTTACCATTTTCTGTGGCCTCTTTAGCTGTAGTAATCCAAACAGGCTTACCATTAGAGTAGGTATAAAACGGTCGGTAATGAAAATCTAGTCCTAATTGGCCTAATTTCCAAAGGTGATAGGCAATGTCTTTACCTGTGTAAGTAACTGTCCCATTAGATCTTACTAGAATTTTATCTGCCTCATATTGTGACTCTGTTTCATCTTCAGCAGGGGTTTCTGTCTTGTCTTCTGCCCGCATCACCCAACAGCCTTTGTTTTTCCCTTCTGTTTCAAAGTAAATCCCGCCTTGCTCTTTTAATTTTTCAAAAGCTGTTTGCCAAAAGTTTAGATGTAAAACATCACTTTCCCTCGGTAGTACATCGTAAGCTATGCCTAAACGCCACATTGTATCTAGATGAGCTTTAAGGATACGATTAGAAACATGTTCAGCAATTAAAGCTGTTTCACCTTCACCCTGTTCAATTTCATGTAGGGTTTGTGCGCGAAGCTTTTTATTATCAGGGTTTTCCTCATAAAACTTTCCTACTTGTGCATAAAGATCCCAACAATAATAATCAAAGCGTTCTGTGATAGCTTCAATATCAGTTAAAGTCTTGTTTTCTATATACTTAAACCCTACAACTACATCAGTAACTTGTACACCTGTGTTATCAATATAATTATGTGTCTCGACTGTTTCGCCACTAGCTTGAAGCATCCGAACAATAGTATCGCCTAAAACTGCATTACGTAAATGTCCGATATGTGCAGCTTTATTTGGGTTAATGCTGGTGTGTTCAACAATTAATTTTCCACCTGTTATTTCATCTAATTTCAAGGATTTTTCTGCATTAAATACTGTGTTAAAAACTCTGCCACGATCTAAAAAAAAGTTGATATAGCCTGCTCCTGCTGTTTCTATACGCGCTACACCGTCGATGGCTTGTAGTTCGCTACGCAACTTATCGGCTAGTTGTCGTGGGTTTTGCTTTGTTCCTGTAGCGGCTTTTAAGCGTTTTGCTATTTCAAAAGCTATCGGGAAAGCTAAGTCTCCTAGTTCAGTTTTTGGTGGATATTCTGCCGTTATATCTGCTAGGGCTAGTTCTATCTCAAAAGATTTTTTAACTGCTGCTTGAAGTTGGGTTTTTATTGTGCGATGAAGTGTTAATAACATTAAAGTTTACTCCCTAGGATAATATTTTCGTAATTTTATGTAGGGGCAGACCTATGTGTCTGCCCTTCTTTAGAAATTAAGAATACCAAGTTTGAAAAGCAAATAAGCCACAAAACCGGCAAAAATGAGAAATGAAACTGCCCACATAATTAATTTGGTAATAAAGCTAGTAATTTTATAGGTAACCCATAAAATTGTGCCAATTACAAGTACTAATACTCCTGCTGCGATAAACGATATTGCCATATTGTTATCCTTTTAATTTTTTTAAATTCTTTCCATAACCCCACCCATTTATGGGTGGCCATAGGTAACCCGTTATCGGTAGCCATTATTGGCTTGATTGATCTTCTAGTCTGCTTACTCGACCATGAACATTACTAATAGCCCCTATTAGCTTATCTACTGTAGCAGTCATTGCTTGACGATCTTTTTCAGCTTGTATTTCTAATTGATCTAACTTAGCTCTCATTTCTGCGCTATCCTTATCTGCTTGTGCTTCTCTAATTTTTGTTTCTTCACGGTCTTTTTCAACAATTACTTCAAGGCGAATTAGGGCAGTGTTGACAGCTGTAAGGCTAGCACTTAATTGACTGTGATCTTGATCCGCTTGGAGAGCCAAAGTTATTAATGAATCTGTTAAAACTTGTTGGCTTTCTTGAAGCTTTTGTTGATTTTCTTCAAATTTTTGTTGACCTTCTTGAAGCTTTTGTTGGTTTTCTTGAAACTTTTGTTGGTTTTCTTGTATGGTTTTATTTACAGCCCTTAAATCTTGAATCTCACTTTCGTGTTTTGCTTGCTGCTCTAGCATAAACTCCATAGCTTTTTGTCTTTCTTCGTCAGTCATACATTAATTCCTTATAGTAGAAGGTTTTTGTATTGTTTATCACATTAAGTCAATAGGATCAACTTCGATATTAATTGCATTTAAGTCTTGCTGATCACGGCCTAGGTTATCCATTGCAATATCTAGGATCTCTCGCGCCCTAGTACGTGTACGTGCCTTGATTAAAATCTGCAAACGGTGTTCTGCACGCAAACGGGAAAGTGGTGCGGCAGCAGGGCCTAGGATACGAATAGTTTTATCGTCTTGCGCTGCACTACGAAGCTGGCGACCAACTTCAGAGGCAAGTGCTTGGGCTTGGGATAGCTCTTTATGTTTAATAATGATATTTACTAGCACACTAAAAGGAGGATAATAGAGCGAGCGTCGAAAGTTAATCTCTTGTTGATAAAAGGCTTGATAATTTTGCAAGCTAGCATGAGTTAAAGAATAATGGTCAGGATGGTAGCTTTGAATAATCACCCTACCAGGACTAGCTCCACGACCTGCACGGCCTGCAACCTGTGTTAATAATTGAAATGTTCGTTCAGCAGAGCGAAAATCAGGCATTGAAAGTCCTGCATCAACTGAAATTACCCCTACTAGAGTTACATTAGGAAAATCATGTCCTTTAGCCAACATTTGTGTTCCAACTAAAATGTCTATTACCCCATCAGCAAACTCATTGATAATTTTTTCAAAGCTCCCTTTACGACGAGTCGTGTCACGGTCTACACGACAAACTTTGCTTTCTGGGAAAAGTTCTTTAACCTTAATTTCTATTTGCTCAGTACCTTCACCCATATAGTAAATATGTAGTGCGTTACAAGTAGGACAGTTTTTAGGAACACCTACTTGATAATTACAATAATGGCAAATCAAACGACTAGCCTCTTTATGGTAAGTCAAAGTTACAGCACAATCACGACATTTAATGGATTGTCCACAACTACGACAAATCACAAAAGCAGAAAAACCACGCCGATTTAGCATTATTATGGTTTGTTCACCTTTGGCTTGGACTTCTTTAACGCTTTTTATTAGCTCATCGGAAAAGATTTGCACCTTACCTTGACGCTGAAAAACCTGGCGCATATCAATAACTTCTACTTTGGCTAGAGGCCGTTTTGCTACACGTTCTGGTAGGCTAATGTAATGATATTTCTTTAAGTGTGCATTATGGAAGGTTTCAAGAGAAGGCGTAGCACTACCCAAAATTACTACAGCTTCTGCTTTAAGTGCTCGCATTATTGCACTATCACGACCATTATAACGAGGGACTTCTTCTTGTTTATAGGAAGTTTCATGTTCTTCATCTACCACAATTAACCCTAGGTTACGAATAGGAGCAAACACTGCTGACCTTGTACCAATTACCACTTTTGCCTCACCACGATAAATTCGTTGCCATTCGTCAAAGCGTTCTCCTTCTGAAAGTGAAGAGTGCAAAATAGCAACAGAGTCTCCAAAATGTTCACACAAACGACGTGAAAACATTGGTGTAAGTGCGATTTCTGGAACAAGCATTAACGCTGTTTTACCTATTTCTAAAGCAGCTTTCATAGCTCGTAAGTAAATTTCTGTTTTTCCCGAACCTGTAACGCCATGAAGCAAAAATGTTGTGTATTCTTCTGAAAAAATTGCTGTGACAATTTGTTCTAAGGCTTCAGCTTGAGCATCGGTTAAGGCTAGTAATGACATTAACATAGGCTGCAAAGGCTGTGAAATATGAGCTAAAGGATTACGTCGGACTGTTTGAGAAAATACCTCAACTAGCCCACGTTTTTCTAGTGAACGTACAGCAGAAACACTAATACTTAACCCTTCTAGGAGATCTGTAAGAAACGGTGTTTTGGCTGAAGCAGACAAATAATCTAGCACTCGTTTTTGTGTAGCAGATAAATCCTCGTTATCAACACTTAACAACTCGTCTATTGTGTGATTAGTAGTTAGCCTTACAGCCATTTGCTTTTTAGCACGAGTTTTTTGTGGTTCAATTTGTTGTTCAACTTGGATTAGCCCTTCACGCTCTAGTTCACGGGTGATCGCGGCAAGACGTGCTTTGCTATAATCTTTCTCTAGTGATTTGGCATTTAAGTTTTTATTACCAGCAATTTGTTGCAAGGCTTTCCACTTAGTTGATCGTTCAATTCGACTAGCATCAAGACTGCTAAGCTGATCGCGCCCTGCTTCAGTAACAGAAATAGTTACTTCCATAGCAGCGTTTATTCCTGCTGGTAGAGCGGCTTTTATCACTTCTCCCCAAGGGGCATAGTAATAATCTGCAATCCAGCGAGTAAGTTCTAGTACTTCAGGAATAATCATTGGAGTTTCATCAATAACTACCAAGATTTCTTTTAATGATTCTAGTGGTATTTCTGGGTCAATTTCATCGTGTAGAGCAACAATATAGCCCACGCTAGAGCGTTTGCCAAAAGGGATCAGACAACGACATCCTACTTGGGCGACTTCCTGCATTTCTGCGGGGACAGAGTAGGTAAAAGTCTGGAAAATATAGAGTGGCACTGCAATCTCGACATACATAAGCGCATCTATTTTATCTTATAAAAGAAAAATAGGTGAAATGTTTTCCCTAAATTCCAACAAAGTTAAGCGTAATTTTGCTTTATTATATATATTTTACAGGTGTTTTAGTTTTGGGTTTGGTATCATCTAATAAACATTATAAGGAATAAATGTAAGGGATTTCTATGTTTAATACTATACAAATCAAATTTATTGTTTATCTAACAGTATTTTTATTAGTTAATCTATTTTATCAACCTCAAATTTTAGCTAAAGAATTAAAAAAAACAATAAATATTACTACTCAAACTAAATTGCCGTCCTTCCCTGTTGATAAGAGCCGTGTATTAAGCTTTTCTCAAAAAAACAAACTGGGTGTAGATTCTATTAGTCCTTTAGCTATTCCTGCTGGCACGCCACTTAGCAATGTATCTTTTTTCGGTATTGATACTAGTAGTAGTGTAGTAGTTGCGGCTGATACTAATGGTGATCGTGTACCTGATATTAATGACACTTTTATTACTTCTGACGATCCGGTAAATGAAGTTACTAGTGCTATGGCAATAAGCAAAAAAAGTGGAAAGATATATATTGGAATAGTTGCGGCTGATGGAGCAAACAAACAAAACGGTCAAATCATAGTTACAGACAATGCTAAACAAGACTTTCGAGGTATTAAACAAAGTAGCTTTTCTATTGGTAAAGGAACTCCTTTAGGTCTTACTATAGTTAATTCACCTAAAGGTGATATTTTAATTGTTGCTAGCTTGTTTTTTTCACAAGATTTATTTGATGTCACTAGTGAAGATAGCTATACAATAACTGCTTATCTTCCTGCTAATAATGGTGTTCCTGATGGAAAAAACAAAGTAACCATTTTAGCTGCTAACTCAAAGCTCAACAATCAAGCAATAAATTTTGGCTTTGGAGCTTTAGCAGTAGATAGTAAAGGCAATCTTTATGCTAATGTCGCTAGTAAATTTAAGTTTGCAGGTATTACACAGTTAATAGGTGCCATCATGGTGTTTACTGATAGTAATAATGATAGCGTACCAGACAAGGCTAGTATTTTTGTTGCTGCAACAGAAACCGATCCAAACCCAACCACAGCTAGTTCTATAGTCCCTATAGTAAATTCAAAAGGAGAAAAGCAGTTTTTTGTTTCTGGAATCAATGATGTGTTTCTTAAACCATCACAAATTATTATTTACTCAGACACTAATGACGACTTAAAAGCTGATAAAGTAGCAACAGTTTTTTATACTAGTTCTTCGCAGTTTCAAGGCACTATTGGGTCTTTTGGTAAAGGTAGTTCTACAGTAACAATTAACCGTCTAGATTTTTCTGATGGCCAAGCCTTGTTTGCTTTTAATAGTTTTGATAATACCGGTAATAATGTGATTGATGCAGGGGTTGGGCTATTAAAAGACAATGGAACAGGACTGCCTGGTGAAACAAAAAAAATATTTTCCGCTCCTAAAACAGATCAAAACATTAGTAATATAACTTTTGTTGTTGGAGTACCAGGAAGTAGCGATAAATTAGCACCTACAATTAAAATTAATAATATTGCTTCAGGGCAAAAACTAAATAGTGATTCACAATTTATGCTTAGTTTTAGTGCTAGTGATGATATTGGAGTAATTTCTATAAACATTCTATTAGCAATAAATGGAGAGACTTTTAACCCACTAGTTCTAGGGTTAGCAGGAACAGCAACTTCATTTCAATTTGTTGTTCCTAATATGGCTACAACTAGAGCAGCAATTAGAATTCAAGCCCTTGATGCAGGGGGAAATATTGGCACAATTACATCTAATCCATTTACTATAGAAGTAGATAATATTAATCCAACTGTAATAGTCACTTCACCTAAAAACAAAGACAAGTTAAAAGGTAATGCAATGCTTACCATTACCTTTACTTCTACAGACAATCGCGGTGTAGTGAGTCATGAGTTTCAATTTTCCCCTGATAATGGAAACACTTTTGTTACTTTTGCTCAAAACGTTCGCGGCAATATTCAGTCATTAACAATCCCTGTTCCTAATATGAAAATTAAACAAGCATTAATTAAAGTAATAGCTAGAGATGCTGCTGGCAATGCTGGCGAAGGAGTATCAGGAGTATTTAAGATAAAACCTAGTAAATAAATTTTTAGAATAATAAGGTAATCAACACACAAAAGAAATTATTAAAACAAATTCTTTAGCAAAATAGAGGTAATTTATGACAGGTGAAGAACTACAAAAGGCCATTCAATTTATCTTAGACTTACAAACTAAGACAGAAGGTGAAGTAGCAGAACTACGAAAGCAACAAGTAGAGCAGGATCTAAGAATAAAAAATAGAATAGAAACCCTTTTAGAACAACAAGCTAAACATGAAACAGATATACAAGCTTTAACTAGTTTTGCGGCTAAACATGAAACAGATATACAGACATTAACTAGTTTTGCGGCTAAACATGAAACAGATATACAGACATTAACTAGTTTTGCGGCTAAACATGAAACAGATATACAAACATTAACTAGTGTTGTTACTAATTTAGCAATGCAAATCGAAGCCGATCACCAAATGACAAACAATGCGTTGGCTAGATTTGAAACTCAAGCTGAGCGCGATCGTCAAGAAATGCGAACTAGTATTACACATTTAGAAACAAAGGCCGAAAAGGATCGTGAGGTTATAACAAACGCCATTATGAATTTGGCCAACATTGTTGGTGGGATACATAATAGGGTGGTTAAGCTTGAAGAAAAATAAATTATTTTTTATAGCTCGAGTTAATTAATTAGACTTAAAATTAAAGGCAATGCGACCAGAAAGTCCATTAGGGCTTTTTTGAAAAGTCCATTTCTGCGCAGCTTGCAAAGCTGATGATTTAAAAACAGCATTTCCACTTAAAAATAGTACTTTATCAACTGTGCCATCAGGTTTTACTAAAATCCCTACTACGACTCTACCTTGTTGTTGAGCTAATCTAGCGACTTCTGGATAAGCTGCTGGTACTCTTTTAAGGGCTTTTCCTTCTAGGCTTGTTTTTAGTTTTAAGTCAAAAGTCTGTTCAGCAGCAATTGTAAGCTTAATGTCTGTGATTTCTTCTGACTTTAATCCTTCGCTTTCAATTGTTAATTTGTAACTACCTGTAGGTAAGTCTGCGATCTCATATTTGCCATCTTTATCTGTTTTTATAGTAGCAATTACTTGGTCTTCTTCATCTTTTACAGTAACAATAGCATCCATTATTGGTCGGCCAAAATCGTCTTTAACCGTGCCATTAATAGTGGAAGTAATAACTTGAGCAAAGCTTATTATTGAGGAAAGAAGAATTATTAATAAGATCAAAAATATGCGGCTTCTCATTTTTAACTTCTCCCAGACTGGAGCATAAGTTAAGTGGTTAACGAAACCGTAAGTAATGGCAACAAAATAGCTTAGCTGCCATTACTTGCAACTTGCAAAAATTACCTAACTAGCTTTAATCTTAAAAGATGTGCTAGTCGTTGCATCTCAAAAGTATCATTACGTTTGTTTTCTAAATCTCTATCAAAAAACCCTTCTACGGACTGATTAATAATAGTAGTAGCTGTAGTGCCATCAACCCAAACTGCATGTTGGGTGTTTATTCTGGTTAGATCAAAATCTGTTTCATTGTTAGTAATATTAAATGTACGAGTTTGTCCTGCGGCAATAGAGTCAGAAAGATCACCAATACCACCAATAGTTACATCAAAAACTTGCTCACTGCGATTAAAGCTTTCTATTATCACTTGTGGAGCGCGAGCAGCCACTGTACCAGCATTACGTACCACTACAACAAAATCCGAGCCTCTTAAATTATTAAGTGACCTAGTTAGACTATCTATTACTAGGGTTGCCCTAGGAGTAGTAATTGTATCTGTCATAAAATCTAGACCTATTTCAACTCTAAGAGTATCTGAGAGAAATGGTAAATCAAATAACCTATTAAAACTAGCTGAGCGTCCTTGAGCAAGAGTAGTTTGGGTAAATATCCCTGTAGATGTAATACCAGAAAATCCATTAACAAATACTGTGTCTGTTTCTAGATTGTTATTTGCTTGGTTAAAAACTCTAAGGATAACTCTAACAAAAGCTGCGTCGGCTGAACCGTTGTTCCTTACTAATCCCGTTACTTGTAACTTACCTTGATTATTAGCACGCAAGATAATAGATCCTGGAATTACTTGAACTAAAGCTTTTGGACTATCACCTCCCCCTGGCCTAGGCATTACAGACAAAGTGACTGTAGCAGTACGTTGTATTTGCCCGGCAGTAGCTACAATTAATATATTATAGCTGCCAATAGGAGTACTAGCACTAGGGAATTGCAATGTGGCACTATCAGAGGGGGCAGACAAGGTTTGTTTAGAAAGTTGAGTTGGAATATTTGGTGTAGTCATTACACTTAACGATACTTGTCTGGCAAAATCTGGCTCACCTTGAGTCCTAATTGTAAAGTTAATTGGATCGCCTTGTAGGACAATGGCATTTGGTGGGCTTACTGTAAGATTAAATTGGGGAACATTAACTGTTAAATTACCGCTAACACTTCTAGTTTTATTTTTTCCTACACCAGTTACAATTATTGAGACGTTTTGAGCGTTAGCTGTAGCCGTAGTACTTACAGTAATTGTTATGTTAGCTCCAGGAGAAATGGTTACACTACTTAAAGTTGCAGTTATATCAGGAGATGAGGGCGAAGTTACTACCGTTAAATTAATAGGTTTACGAAATCCATTAATAGGTTGAGCAGTAAGAGTAAAAGCAGTTTGTCGACCAGCACTTATAGTTTGATTGGAAGGTGACAAATTTAAGGAAAAATCTTTTTGTGCCCAGACAGTTTGAGAAAACACCAATAAAAACAACAGAGCGATCAAGTATCGATGCATAAAGCCTCCTAGTGAAGTTTGAGGTAGCAAATTTGCTACCTCTAGCAAATTTTCCATTAATACAAGATCTTACGTAGAATAAATTTCTGCTAATTAGTAAAATGTTAGGGTTCTTAACCAATGATTGTCGTTACTTTAGCACAAAAGTCAAATTTCTGGAAGTATTTAGCTAGCTTAAGATAGAAAATCTGTAGCAAAATCTCTCTTTTGCTAACAATTTTCTTATTTTCCTATGGTAAACTGAAGTAAAAGGGTTATTTGGTTTTCTTTAGAGCTAACCTTAAAAGATCTTAAGAATATTTAATGCCCTAGCACCTATACACTGGGCATTGACATTAAGATCAGGTTATGGTACTAGTCTTGACAATAACAGGTTAAATAACAATAGTTTGTGGGAAATTAAATTCTATGAGAATGCAAGATATCGCAAAAAAGTTAAAGCGTGAAACCCCTAGTGAACCTACTATTATTAAAGAAAATTCTTCTCCACAAACACAACTAAAAACAGGAAAAGTTCGTGAGCGTTCTGCCCCTTGGATGTTATTAGAGGCTTTATATAATGGTTATCAAGATTTTGCAGAAAATATTATTCGCCAAACAAATTTGACTGAATCAGAAAGAAAACTACTTAGTGGAATTAAGGCTGCGTGGCAGGAAGAAGCCCCTTTAGCTAAACAATTACTTAATCAATCTGCTACTCAACTAATAGGAATAAACAAATGTTGGGCACATATTTCTTTAGCTAATCTTTTTTTAGATTTAGGTGATGATGATTCTGTAGACTATGCCATTTCACGCGCTAGGCGTTATGCTTATGAGGATCGCCAAGATAGTCAATGCTTAGCAATACTAGTAGAACTCCTAGACGCGCGAGTTGATATTGAACGAGGTGCCCATGAGCGAGCATTACGTACAATCAATAATATTTTATCAGATTGCTCTGATACCTTTTTATATGGTTTTGCTTGTTATTTGATAGCATGTTTAGGGCGTTTTTCAGAAAAAGCAGCACAAACTCGCGTAGAAAAATTACAAGAAGCTCTTGGGATTTTCCAAAATCAAGAAATTAACCATTATTTTTTAGCTTTAACAAAACTAGAACTATCCCAATGTGATATTGAATTACAAAAGGCTCATAAATTAGCCAAAGAAGCAGCAGAAAGCTTAAAGTCTCTTGGACGCAACCGTGAAGCTGGGGCGGCACAAACCCGAGCAACTGAGCTAGAAGAAAAACTTAATCAACTGACTTCTGTTTCAACTCCTAGTTCTCAAACCATAACAAGTCATGATCGTGTTGGAACTTGTTTGTTTATTTCTGCTTCAATGCGAGCAATTAGACTTAAGTTAGATGCCATCTCTGCAGCAGACCGAGACCCAGTACTGATTTTAGGCCCGCGAGGTTCTGGTAAAGAAATGCTTGCACAATCGATTCATACGCTAAGCCCTCGTCGTAATGGGCCAATGCTAGCAATTAATTGTGGTGCAATACCTGATCAACTAGTTGAAAGCGAGCTTTTTGGTTATGAAAAAGGGGCTTTTACAGGAGCCAATACACAAAAACGAGGCTTATTTGAGCTAGCTCATAACGGTACATTATTTTTAGATGAAATTGGTGAGCTTACCCTCTCTGCTCAAACTAAATTGCTACGCGTATTGCAAGCACGTCAGTTTCGACGAGTAGGAGGAACAACAGAACTTTCTACTAATGCTCGTATTGTTGCAGCGACCAATCGTGATCTAGATGAAATGGCTCAAGGAGGGAATTTTAGAGATGACCTACTAGATCGTCTCTCTGTCTGGCGTTTACGTATTCCTCCTTTAAGTCGTCGTAGGGAAGAAATCCTCCCTTTGGCAGAAGAATTCCTTAATCGTTATGGAGATGGTGTAAAATACCAATTTGACAGTAGTGCTAAACAATTCCTTCTAGAAAAAGACTATCCAGGTAATATTAGAGTATTAGAAAATGATATTCGCCGTAGTATAGGCAATGCTCGTGTAACAACTACAACCTTAATTAATGCAGCAATGATTTGCGAAGATTTTGATGTAGAAAAATTTACTAGCCTAGCTGAAGAAGCTAAAAATCAGTCAAACCCATTGCAGATGGAAGAGCTTTACAAGATTGTTGCTATGGAAGACATTCCAAATTTTGAAGAAGCAATGATGAGTTTTGAGCGACATTTACTAACTCGTGCATTAGCTGCTTGTCAGTGGAGTAAAAAAATAGCTGCTAATGCTTTGGGAATGAGTGAACGTACTTTTTGGCGTGCTATCCAACGACATAAACTACATACTCGTCCAGATGATTTCTAGGGTCTAAGTTACAGAGTATTATATCTATATACATGGAATTTGCTTTGTAAATCATTGATTCTAAAAGAATTTTAAGTCTTTAATGCCCTGCTAGGGGCATTTGACAATAGCCCAGTGATTTATCTCTGGGCGTTAATTTAAGTTTTTTTGCTATTTCAGTGCCTAGCATTTAATTAACCTAATTACTGTTAACTATCAATAAACAAAGGATTTTTTATATATGCAAAGAATGCGTATTGATCTTGAGGGTGTTCCGCTAAAGAGCTACCAAGGCAGGGTAATGTGTCTTTTTCGTTTTCGCACCACAGAAGGTTTAGTCCTAGCTATACCAGAGAGTGTTGATGTTACTGTAGCTTGGTCAGCAATTAAAGAAGCAGTTTTAGACCTGGTAACAGGTCAAATTAAAATTTGCTTTCATTCTGATGCTACTACTCGTCCTCGATGGCTAGGTGAAGTGGACACAGTAGAAGGTGAGTGGACAGATAGACAAATACTTTCAGAGCCTCCTAACCAAAAATAATACTGATCTCTAGCGTTAATACATAAGGAGTAAGTTTATGGCTACCTCAGAAATTTCTACTACAGCATTACCTGTTCAAACGGCAATTCCAAAAATAAAGACTAATTCCCTATTATTAGAAACAAACTTATTATTTAACAGGGAACTTAGTTGGATTGAGTTTAACCGTAGGGTTTTAGAAGAAGCACTAGATCGTCGTCGTCCATTACTAGAGAGGGTTAAGTTTTTAGCAATTTTTTCTACTAATCTGGACGAATTTTTTATGATACGAGTTTCTGGATTAAAACAGCAGATGGAAGCTGAAGTCCCTATTGTTTCTCCTGATGGGGTAAGTCCCGCGGAACAGTTATTAGATATTTCTAAAAAACTTCGCCCTCTTACTGAACTCTTAATGTCTTGTTTACGAGAACAAATTTTACCAGAGCTAGAACAAGCTGGTATTCGTATTAGCCATTATGAACAGCTTAACTCTAGCGAACGTACAGAGGTTGATTCTTATTTCCACGAAAAAATTTTTCCAGTATTAACCCCTCTTGCCGTAGATCCTTCACACCCTTTTCCTTATATATCTAATTTAAGCTTAAACTTAGCAGTTTTTGTTATTGGGCCAGATGATGAAGAACTACCACCTAGATTTGCTCGTATCAAAGTCCCTCCTGTTGTTCCTCGTCTTTTACCTATAACAATTGCTTCTGGCCATAAGTTTGTTTTATTAGAACAAGTTATTGCAGCAAACATAAATTCCCTTTTTCCAGAAATGAATGTAATTGCTTGTCATCCATTTCGCACTACTTGTAATGCAGAAATTGAAATAGAAGAAGACGAAGCAGACGACTTACTTAAAACCGTAGAGCAACAGTTGCGTCAACGTCGTTTTGGTTCTTGTGTTCGCCTAGAAGTTGATACAACAATGCCCGCAGTAATGGTCAATTATTTGCGTCGGGAAATAGACTTAGAGGAAACAGATGTTTTTACCTTTGATGGCCTACTGCATGTCCCTGATTTACTGGCACTTTATAAGCTTGACTATCCTAGTTTGAAAGAACGTGGTTTTACGCCTTCTATACCTTCAGCACTAGCAAATGAGGAAAACATTTTTGAGGTAGTTCGCCGACAAGATGTTTTACTCCATCATCCTTATGATTCTTTTGCCCCAGTAGTTGATTTTATTCAAGCTGCAGCGGTTGATCCTAAGGTGCTAGCTATTAAGCAAACTCTCTACCGCACTAGTGGAGACTCTCCAATAGTTTCTGCTTTGATTGCTGCTAGTGAAGCAGGAAAGCAAGTAGCTGTAATTGTTGAGCTTAAAGCCAGATTTGATGAGGAAAATAATATTATTTGGGCACGTAAGATGGAGCGTTCAGGCGTACACGTAGTTTATGGACTACTAGGAGTAAAAACACACTGTAAAGTAGCCTTGGTTGTACGTCAAGAAGAAGGAACAATTCGTCGTTATGTTCACTTAGGAACAGGAAATTACAATCCTACTACAGCTAAAATTTACACAGACTTAGGGTTACTTACCTGTAATCCAGAAATTGGTGCTGATGTTTCTGAGCTTTTTAATTTTCTTACAGGCTATTCACGTCAACGTAACTACCGTAAACTTATGGTAGCACCAATTCATTTGCGAGA
>JAHFUF010000490.1 GCA_023265235.1 Blastocatellia bacterium | reverse complement strand
GAATTTATGATGATTTTCTTGGGTAAGAATACGCCAATATTCTTTTTCTATTAAGAAAAGCTGTTGGCGGCTAAGTTGTCCCATTATATTATTTGACCATTCTCTTACAGCAAGAATGACTTCTTGGTGTGGTAGGGAAAGCACATTAGCAATATAATTACGTCGTCCTTCTAAAGGACGAATATCTTCATGAATTAATTTTAAGTAAATAGCTAGTACTTTTTCTCTATCTTCGTCTGATAAAGTGCAGCATTCAGCAGTAGCTTTTTCCTGTTTACGTAATTGATTAATAGTATCTGCTACTAATTTAGGTTTAACCCAAAGTTCATGCGAAATTTTAGCGTGTAGCGTTTTGGCTGAATCTATAGAATCTTTGTTTGCCGAGTAAGCAGCAATAATTTTATCGCGCAGTTCATCAGTTAATAAGCCTATTTTAGGTTGTCTAGCAACCCTTGGTTTAGTAGGTTTACCAGGTTTAACAAACTTTCTCTGTGCTGGGTTAGCAAAAGATGGCTTATTTGCTGTTGTGTTATTTGTAGGCTTTGCACCATAGCTAGATTGCGCTGGTTTGTTAAATATAGGTTTAGTAACAGGTGGTGGTGGAGGGGCAGAAGCTTTTTTCTTAACACATTTGGGGCAAAGAAAAGCTCTACGATCTTCAGCAAAAAATGTTGTATTACAACTATTACAACTACGACGGAATTTCATTCCAGACATATTGACTAACCTCTAAAAGTTATTAATCAGAGAAAATGCATCTTAACAATTTGTTGATTATGAATCTAGCTTTTCAAACTAGTTGCTAGCCCTAAAGGACTAGGCTAATCTCAGATGCCCTTGCAGGGCATTAAGATTCTATAGAATATTTATTTTCTTATAATCAATAGTTTAGCGTAGTAAATTTTATGTATATTTAATTTACTATTAAGCCTTTGATAACCTTTAATGCTGTTTGGCAATCTTCTTTGGTTACATCATAGTGCGTTACCATACGCATTTGTGTAGGGTTAATTCCATTAGCCAAAACCCCTTTTTCTTTTAACTTGGAAGAAAATTGCGAAGTATTTTGCCCAGTTTTACTAATATCAAAAACTAAAATATTAGACTGAACACTTTCAGGGTCTATTTTAATATTATCAATCTCGGCTAGACCTGTAGCTAATAATTTAGCATTAGCATGATCTTCACCCAAACGTGAAGGCATTTCTTCTAAAGCAATTAAACCTGCTGCTGCTAAAACTCCTACCTGACGCATTCCTCCTCCAAGTAATTTACGTAAGATGCGTGCTTGTTCTATAAAAGTACG
Source organism: Blastocatellia bacterium (assembly GCA_023265235.1). Lineage (GTDB taxonomy): Bacteria > Acidobacteriota > Blastocatellia > Chloracidobacteriales > JADJPF01 > JADJPF01. The sequence goes on along the minus strand of JAHFUF010000490.1, from coordinate 3,283 downwards.
GCTCCCTACAATCATTGATCCAACTGGCGCACCTAAGCCTTTTGACAAGCAAAACATCACTGAATCAAAATGGCGTGTTAATTCCGCTACAGACTCTCCTAGCACTGTAGCAGCATTAAACACTCTTGCTCCATCAAGGTGAATAGGGATTTTTCTTTCACGCGCTTGCAAGCAAATTTCATATGTCTGAGCTTTTGACATTACCGCCCCACCAGCCATATTATGAGTGTTTTCTAAACAAATTAATCCAGTTTGTGAACAATAATAAATTGGTGGACGGATGGCTGCCTCAATCTGTGACCATTCCAGTAAACCATTGCTAGTTGGTATTGCTCTTGGCATAACCCCTGCAACCATTGACATAGACGAAACTTCGTAATTAAGAATATGGCCACGAGATTCTATAATTATTTCCTGTCCAGGTTGAGTATGTAGTTTTACACAAATTAAATTGCCCATACTTCCAGTAGGAACAAACAACGCTGCTTCGCGTTCAAATATTTCTGCTGCACGTTTTTCTAGATAATTTACCGTAGGGTCTTCCAAATAAACATCGTCACCAACCTCTGCTTTGCTCATTGCTTCACGCATTTTAGCAGTAGGTTTCGTTACAGTATCACTACGCAGGTCAATTGTTAACATTTAAATTTATCTCCTAGTTAGTTTAGATAAAAGACTAGCATTTTACACACATGTTTTTACTTATACAAATAAGACAAATACTTCATTAGAAAAGAGTATGCCTTGGCGAGTTAACCTTAAATAACCATTGGCTATTTCCAGTAGTTTATTTTCTAGTAATTCTGAAAAGGCTTCTTTGTAATTAGCCATAATGTCAAAATTATAGCGAGTTTGAAATTCTTCTAGGTTTATACCCTCTATTAAACGTAGCCTAAGCATAATTGATTCACGTATTTGTTCTGCGTTATCTAGCGGAATTCGTTCTGCTATTGCTTGACCAGAATTTTCAATTTTCTCAATATAAGTATGTGTTGATTTGACGTTAGAATAACGCGCTTGATCTTGATAGGAATGAGCACTTACACCTAATCCATAGTAGGGAACGTCTAACCAGTATTTTGTATTATGACGAGAGTAAAAGTGGGTCTGACTGTCTACTTTAGCAAAATTAGAAATTTCATAATGCTGATAGCCATTACCAACTAGTTTATTAACAAGCTTGTCATACATTTCCGCGGCTAAGTCTTCGTCAGGTTTTTCTAGTCGACCTGAACGAATTTGAGCATAAAGTGTAGTTCCTTCTTTTATCTCTAATAAATAAATAGACAGGTGCTCAGGTTCAAGTTCTAAAGCGTTTGATAGGTTATAATCCCATTGTTCTAGCGTTTGATTAGGCAGTCCAGCAATTAGGTCTAAGCTAATATTATTAAAGCCTACTTTGCGTAGCTCTACTATGGCTTGTTTGGCTTGTTGGGCAGAATGGTCACGTCCTATTTCCTTTAATTGTGCATCAATAAACGATTGAATCCCAACACTAATTCGGTTAATACCTAAACTTCGATAGTAATTAAGCCGCTCAGGGTTAATATCAGCAGGATTTATCTCTATAGTAATTTCTGCTTTTGCATCAACCGAAAAGTGTTGGTAACAAGCATTTAATAGGCGTTCTATCCAATCAGGAGCAATAATTGAGGGAGTCCCACCACCAAAATAAATAGTGTCAATTTTACGTGCTGATGGGGAAAGTAGATTAGCAGTAGTGGTTATTTCTCTTAGTAAAGCACTCAAATAGCGTTGTACTAATAAATCTTCATAGCTACCAGTAATAAAACTACAATAAGTACATTTTGAATGACAAAAAGGAATATGTAAGTAAAGCCCAGCAACTGACATTGGTTTAACCAATTACCTTAGGCACTTTGAAATGACCTTCTCCCCCATCAGGAGCATTAGCTAAAGCCTTTTTTTGCCCCAATGATGGGGCTAATATATCTTCACGCATTGTGTAACCATTATCTCCTGAAAGAGTACTATGAGACATAGGTAAAACATCACTAGTATTTAGTTTGTCGAGTTTTTCTATATAGCTTACTATAGAAGAAAGCTGGCTAGTAAAACACTCTTTTTCGGTTTCGCTTAGTGCTAAGTTGGCCAAAGTAGCAATTTTTTCTACATCCTGTTTAGTAATAGCCATTATTTTATTTCTCCATAAAGACCCAGCCCTAAAGGATTGGTCTATTATCAAAAGCCCCTAATGGGGCTACAAAGAGTTGAAGGAACAGAGTTTATAAAATCTTAATGCCCTGTAAGGGCATCTGACAATAGCCCATTGATTTATCTATGGGCTAAAGGTCTATTATCAAAAGCCCCTAATGGAGCTACAAAGAGTTGAAAGAACAGAGTTTATAAAATCTTAATGCCCTGTAAGGGCATCTGACAATAGCCCATTGATTTATCTATGGGCTTAATCTATGGGTTTAATTTACTCTTTCTGTTGTTTAATTTCTATTTGTCGGTCATTTTGGTTTAGGCAAGTAATTTTAACATGATAGCTTTGAGCAATAACATAATTTCCTAGTTTCTCGCCCCATTCAATCACAACTATTGCTGGTTGTAATAGGATTTCGTCTAACCCTATACTCAAAGCTGCATTAATCCCATCAGGTAAACGGTAGAGATCTAAATGAATTAATAACAAACGTCCTACATGTTCATTTACTAGAGTAAAAGTTGGACTGGTAACATCAGCAGGATCAATATCTAAACCCGCAGCAAGCCCTTTAGTAAATACAGTTTTACCTGCTCCTAACTCACCATCTAATAAAATTACAGTTCTCTCAGTAAGGTTTTCTCCAATATCATACCCAAGTTCAAAAGTCTCTTCGGCTGAGTGAGTTAGAAAAATTCCACTTCTCAACTTCACCTCCTACTGTAATTATTGCCTGGGCTAAATGATTGGTTAAGTCAGAAGCAATTAGGCTTCGTTGCCCCAATGATTTAGCAGCTAGGTCTCCTGCTAACCCATGTAGATAGACACCAGCAATCGTGGCTGACAGTGCTTGACTAGGGGCTTGGGCTAAAAGCCCAGCAATAATTCCTGTTAAAACATCACCAGAACCTGCTGTAGCCATTCCTGCATTACCTGTAGTGTTTATGTAAACTTCACCATCTGGAGCAGCAATCAAAGTTCGCTCGCCTTTAAGTATTACTATTAGTTGGTTTGTAGTTGCAAGCTTACGTGCTAGTTCTACACGACTTTGATTAATATCGCTAGTTTTTACTCCTAAAAGTCTAGCCATTTCACCAGGATGAGGAGTAATAA
>JAHFUF010000489.1 GCA_023265235.1 Blastocatellia bacterium | reverse complement strand
TTGCTCCTAGAGCTTTAAGAATTATTGAAAATGTATTTCGCGTAACTTAAATTTCTGTACTTTCCCTGATGAGGTGGTGGGAAATTCTGTAACAAATTTGATATATTGAGGAATTTTAAATTTTGCTATTTGCCCCTGACAAAATTCTTTTATTTCTGTATTGGTGGAACTTTCTCCTACTTTTAACTTTATTGCTGCTGCTACTTCTTCACCATACTTTTCACTAGAAACACTATAAACATATACATCTGAAACCTTTGGATGTAAGCGAATTAGGTCTTCTATTTCTTTAGGAGCAATATTTTCTCCACCACGAATAATAATTTCTTTAATGCGGCCTGTGATTCTTACATAACCTTGCGCATCAATAGTAGCTTGATCCCCAGTTCTTAGCCAACCATCTAAGCCTGATAAAGTAATTATTGCTTCTTTTGTTGCAGTCTGATTATTGTAGTAACCTTGCATAACATTATAACCTCTTACACATAGCTCGCCAGGAGTATTAACTGGTAAGGTCTCCAAAGTAGTAGGGTCAATAATTCTAACTTCTTGCTCAGCCATAACCCTACCCACAGTTTGTGTACGATTAGCAATTGTGTCTTCAATTAGAGTATGTGTAATTCCTGGTGATGCTTCGGTTAAACCATAAGCAATTATCATATCGGTTAAATGCATGTCTTTGATTACCTGTCGCATAAGCGGTTCAGGACAAAGTGCCCCTGCCATAACCCCTGTACGAAGCGAGTTTAGATCAAACTTCTTAAATTCAAGGTCTTCTAGTTCAGCAATAAACATTGTTGGAACACCATAAAGTGATGTACATCTTTCTTTTTCTACATATTCAAGCACCCTACGAGCATCAAATGTTTCTAAAAGCACTAAAGCACCAGCATGCGTGTAAATGCCTAATACACCTATTACACATCCAAAACAGTGAAAAAGCGGGACACTTAAGCAAAGACGATCTTTTTCTGTGTATTTCATCCCTTCACCAAGCCAATAACCATTATTAACAATATTACGATGAGAAAGCATTACCCCTTTTGGAAACCCTGTTGTTCCTGATGTATATTGCATATTAACCACATCGTCTAATTCTAGGGTGCTTTCTCGACTATCTAAAAGCTCATCACTTACATCTGTTGCCAAGTTAAACAACTCTTGAAAATTAACAAAACCCTCTTCAGGGTTGTCGCTAATTAAAATTGTATGTTTCAAAAATGGCAAACGCTTGATAGGTAAGCAACTGGACTCTGGTTTTAATTTGGTTTTTAGTTTGGTTTTTAATTCTGGGATAATTTCATAAACAGTGTTGATATAATCAACGTCTTTAAAACTTGGAATACAAATTAAGGCAGAGCTTTGCGATTGATTAAGTAAGTATTCTAGCTCACGAGCACGAAAGCCAGTATTAACAGTAACTAGAATCGCGCCTATTTTTGCCAATGCAAATTGTAAAATAACCCACTCAGGAACATTTGTTGCCCAAAGTGCGACACGATCCCCTTTATTTATCCCTAGTTTTAATAAACCTTTTGCGACATTGCGACTAATTGCTTGCATTTGAGCAAAACTATAGCGTAAATGTCGATCAGGATAGATTAAGCAGTCACGATCAGGATGTGTGTTAGCTAAACGCGTTAATAGTTCACCAATACAAACATCACGATAAAATTGTGCTTGTTCCATAAAATAAATTTATTTGTCCTAGATAGTACTAGATATTACCAGATAATATTTGTCCTAGATAATTAAGCCAACGGTAAGATAATTAAAGGAAAGTATACCACTTTCATTAAAAAAAAGTTCAACTTCGTTGATGTTCTAAAGCGAGAATTGCTGCTATTTTGATTGATAAATGGTCTAATTATTTGATAAATTACTTAACTTATTATGACTAGACAAAACCTTTTTAGCGCGAAATTTCTTCCTAACTACACTTCTAATGCTTATGAAATTTGGTTTGCTGTTGTTATTGATCGAGCCAGCAAAAAAGCTCTTTGGCTACGTTATAGCACACTTTTCTCTAATGAAAATACATCTCCTATTGCACCTATTGCAGTAATGTGGGCTTCTTTATTTGACGCTCAAGAACCAAACAATCACCTTTATACAGCAGAAACTTTCCCTATTAATAGTATTTCCTTCTTAGGCAACAACTATTCATATCCTAAAGGAAGTTTTAGCCTAGAAAAGCTCTCAGGAAGCCTTACAAAAGGTAAGTTAACTTGGGATTTAGCCTATCAACACCAATTTGAGGCGTTTGATTACGTTCCTAGCTTAATAAAAGGTTCTCCATTAAAAAATTTTGTTAAAACCCACAGTGTTTCTTGTTCACCCTTTGCTAAAGTAAATGGGACTATAAAGTTTAATGAAATAACTTACACTCTCAACAACGCAAGTGGTGTGTTAACACATATTTGGGGAACAAATCGAGTAGAAAAGTTGTTTTGGATATTTATCCCAATATTTGATAACGACACAGAAGGATGGGCTTTAGAGGTTGCTTCTGTTAGGCTAAAACCTTTCTTGCCAGCAATTACTGTAATTAAACTGTTGCATAATACCACTTTGTATTATGATTCTTCCTTGTTATCCACTCTATCTGCTACAGTTAAGGTAAATTACCCTGAAATTGAGGTTAAAACCCGCTGTAAAGATTTTAAGCTTTGGGTAAAAGCTAAGTTAAATTTAGAGCAAATTACCCCTTATATTTATCGTAATCCTGATGGCAAGCCTCGTTATATCGAACAAAGTGATGTAGGGGAAGCCATTTGTACTATTGAGAAAAAGGATAAAAAGCTAGAATTAGCAACTAAAACAGGCGCGGCAGTAGAGTTTCACGGGCTTAGCCCTTGGAGCAACAGAACTTATCTAGATCCGTATAACCAAAAATAATCAAAATAATCAGAAGTAAAATTAATGAATTCTCTATTACCTGAAATTTCCGCATTAAAAGAATTAACTGTTGATGGTTATAGGCTATTTCTTACTAGGTTTGTAAGATTATTTGCTTATGGTTTCTTGTCAGTAGTGTTAAGCCTATACCTAGCAACTATTGGGTTTAATGATAAAGAGATAGGCTTAGTTTTAACACTTACTTTAATAGGAGACGCAGTAATTTCTATTTGGATAACAACAAAGGCAGATAATATTGGTCGTCGTAAAATGCTGATGTTTGGTGCTGCCTTGATGGTCTTTGCTGGAGTAGCATTTGCTACTAGCAAAAACCTTTATTTTCTGGTAATAGCAGCAATTATAGGAACAATTAGTCCTACTGGAAGTGAAGTTGGGCCATTTCTTTCTATTGAACAAGCAATCCTTCCTCAAACAACTTCAGATAAATATCGGACTCAAATATTTGCTTGGTATAACCTTGTCGGATCATTTGCTTCAGCAATAGGTTCACTTTTTGGTGGAATTCTAGTAGATTCACTAGGGAAATTAGGATATACGCCGCTAAATAGTTATCGTAGTGTAGTTATTTGTTATGCAATACTAGGCTTATTATTACTAGTGTTATTTTTTAAGCTTTCTCAAGCAACAGAAGCTTTAGCTACTAGTAGTTTAAGTAAAAATAGATTTGGGCTACATAGGTCAAAGCCTGTAATAGTAAAGCTTTCAGCACTTTTTATGATAGATTCATTTGCAGGGGGACTAGTATTACAAAGTTTGGTAGCTTATTGGTTTTTTGTAAAATATGGGGTTCAAGGGACAACATTAGGAGCAATTTTCTTTGGAGGAAACATACTAGCAGGATTATCAGCACTTTTTGCTGCTCGTTTAGCAAAACGTTTTGGATTAGTTAACACTATGGTTTTTACTCATATACCATCTAATATTTTACTGATGCTTGTCCCAATAATGCCAAACCTAGCTTTATCAATAATTACCCTGCTAGCAAGGTTTTCAATATCACAAATGGATGTACCAACACGTCAATCTTATATTATGGCAGTGGTTGAACCTGATGAAAGATCTGCTGCTGCTGGAATAACTTCTATTGTAAGAACTGCTTCTTCTTCATTTGCACCAATTATTACAGGACTAATGCTTAGTCATTCTCTTTTAAGTTTACCTTTCTTCTTAGCTGGAGGGTTAAAAATTATTTATGATTTAGCTTTGTATCAAAGTTTCCAATCGATAAAACCTCCTGAAGAAATATAACGATTCTCTGGTTTTTCAATTATAAAACCTTAATTGCTATTACAAATACGAGAGTAAATTTTAATGTCCAACGAAAATATTCAAACTGTAAAGAAGTATTTTTTTGCACAATTAGGAAAATGTTCAAAAGGGTTACTGCCAGAAATAGATAAGGCATTGCAACAATTTCCTGAAGATGGGGTTTTACTCGTATTTGCATCTTTAGCTAGTTTGATTGATGAATCCCCAGAAAAATGCTTAGGCTATCTTAGCCGATATAATAAACGCTACCGCCCTATACAAGAAAGGCTAGTTTTTGAGGCTTTTGCCTTAGCTCAACAGGGTAAGTGGCTACTATCAGCAAATATTTTAGAAGAAAATAACTTTAACAAGATACTTAAAAACCCTTTTAGCCTACGTCTTAATCTGCATCTTACCCCTAGCACAG
>JAHFUF010000488.1 GCA_023265235.1 Blastocatellia bacterium | reverse complement strand
TTAAAATGATAACCGTAACCCTACTTGAAACTGTCGAGGAGCAAAAGCACCTCGAAACCGATTAGGAGTAACTGTGTAACGTCCGTTTTCTTGGGGTGGAAGATTAAAACCACCTTGATTATTAGGAGGAAAAGTACGATCAATCAGGTTAGGATTAATATTGACTCGATTAAAAAGGTTAAAAGCTTCAACAAATCCTTGTATTTTGTAGCGCTCTTTAATGTTAAGAGTACGTGACAGACGCATATCAACCGTGGCAAAACCTGGAGTAACTCCTACATTACGACCTACCCCTGCGGGTCTATCTGATAAACCACCATCACCATTTAGATTAAGATCAACTCCTGCTAATAAATTGTAAGGCCGCCCAGAATTAACACTAACAATAGTTGAGAGATGGAAATCTCGTAACAGTGGATTCTTTGTATAGCTTAACTCCCAAGTACTAGAAAGCGAAAAGCGACTGCGGACATCTTGTAGGGAAAGACCTCGCTCAGAGGCTACATCTAATGGATTATTTTGTCTATCTGTTACAACAACGCTAAAATCAGCAATATTATCTATCCCTTTAGAAAAAGTATAATGAGCTAAAAAGTTTAATCTTTTTGCTAAACGACGGCTAAGGGCAATAGTAAAGCCATGATAGTAACTATCAAATGCTGTTTCAAACTCAAATAAACTTCCTCTAGTAGGATCTACTCGACCAGTAATCATTCCTTGAAGTGGATTGTTAGCAACAGGGTTTATTACAGGATTAATCTCACGTAAAGACAAAAGTTTAAGTCCACGCACATAATTATAAGTAAGTGAAATCGTAGTATCAGAACCTATTGAATAATCAACTCCTGTAGTAACTTGCTGTGAATAACTACTACGCAAATCTGGCTGATATTGAGTACCAATATTTAGCTGAGGAACAAAATCTAATCCAGCAGGTAATTGGTCTAAACTAGAAAACTTATGCCCTGGTAGGGAAAAAGGGATAACAGAAATAGGAAATGTAACAAACAGAGTTTTCAACCCTGTTTCAGTAGCGCGAGAGCTTGAAGTAGATCTAGCAAAAGGCAAACTAAAAAATAGTCCATAAGCCGCATGCAGGCTCATTTTTGGTAACTTTTTTGGTCTATAAGAAATACCTAGACGTGGACTAAAGTTACCACTATTAGAAGGGGTAAAGTCAATACGATTAATATCATAACGTACCCCTGCCTTTACAACTAGGTTTTCTCTTAGCCTAATATCGTCTTGTAGAAAAGCTGAAAACAACTTTTCCTTAAATGTCATGTCCTTATTGCCAAAACCTTGTAAATAAACCAGTGGAATGGCTGAATCAGCAAGGTTTATATTTGAAGGAAACCCTGGTAAAGAAGCAGAAACAAAACCAAGAAAAGCACGTTGTTGAGGGCTACGCAGAGTAGGGTCAAATGCCTCTAACCCAGTAAAAAAAGGTAGTCCAGGCATACCAAAAAGCGAAGAAAAATCTAGCGGAGAAAAAACTCCCAACCCATCTGGTAACAAACCAGCATTGTTTTGTGGCGGTCTATCTACATAGGTAAAGTCTACTCCAAATTTTATTTGATTCATCCCACGCGAAAGTGAAACGTTGTTTACTATTTGATAGATACGTTGGTTGTTAAATTCTGGTAAGAAATTATTATGCCCAAAACTAACTGTCCCTTCTGGGGCAATCAATTGTACCCCTGCATCTCTACTAACAGGTATTGTACTTTGTTGCCGCCTACCATAAAGAAATCGAGTTTCATTTACTAACCCAAGAGTACTACTAAAGTAAGTATTATTAAAAGCAAGTGAATTATCCTGTACATCTAATACCCCACTACTAGATCTGTCTGTTAAACCACCAAAAGGTTCAAACGCTCCATTATAAGTAAAGCTACCATTATACCGTACCCATAAACTATCTTGTGTACTTAAGCGAACATCTCCGCGTGCAAGCAAAGAAGTAGTTCCAACAGAAAAAGGTTCTGCACCATTTTTTAGAGAATAGTTTTGATTACGCCCTGCTTTTACAGTCTGATCGCTTAGAGTAACAATAGTGTTTTGTTTAATCGAAAGCCGCTCAAATGAAGTAAAGAAAAAAGCCTTATCATGTTTTATTGGGCCACTTAAAGTTGCTCCAAATTGATATTGTGAATACGGAGTCTTACTAATATCAAAAACATCTCTTGCGCTAATTCCATCATTTCGATTAAGAAAAAATAATGTGCTATGAAAATCGTTATTCCCTGCTTTTGTCACAATATTGACAACGCCCGCTAGAGCACGGCCAAACTCAGCCGAATAGCTATCAGAAACCACTTGAAATTCCTGCACTGCTTCTTGGCTAAAAGTAGCACGAACTGCCCCTTGATTAGTGTCATTATTATCTAGTCCATCAATAGTAATATTATTAAACCGCCCTGATTGACCATTAAAAGACAACCCTGAAGTAGAGAAAATCCCCTGATTAGGAACACGGTCTGGTGTTACTCTTGGAGAAGTGAGTGCAAAATCTAAAAAATCTCTTCGGTTAATAGGAAGGTTTTCTATACGATTGCTACTGTTAATATTACTACTTTCTATTTTGACTTCAGTAACTGGATTATCTGCTGTTACTTCAACAACACTATCTACACTAGCGATAGATAACTTAATGACGGTTACTAAAGTCGATCCAATAGTCAGGTTAATTTGTGTTTTGGTCAAATTATAGCCATTCGCGCTTACGCTAAGCTCATAATTACCAGGAGGTAATTGAATTAACTGGAAGGTGCCATCTTGGTTGGTTTCCACATTACGGATAAAGTTTGTTTCTTGTTGTTTAATCGTGACAGTTGCACCTGTTATTACAGCATCTTGTGGATCTTTTACTACTGCAAAAATAGCTCCCGTAGTTGCTCCACTCTGTGCCCAAACTTGAGGTTTAGTACCAAAAAGGATTAGCAAAAGAAAAAAAACAATATTACGCATTGTTACCTCCGATTATAGACTTGATTAAACTTTTGTTGAATTTTTCTTGGGATAAATGCTAGAAGTAGTCTAGAGCTACTTAATATACTACAAATAATAGTAAAGATATTAGGCTTTAGCGCGTTTTTTAGCTTTAGACTTACTTTGTTGAGTTTCTGACTCTTCAGGAGAATATCTATTAGAAAATTAATTAATCAATCATTTGATGTCTGATGTAAACAACTCTAGTTCAGGTTCATTTTCAAACAACTTTACCGTTCCCTCAAATTTTAGACCAATCTTTTTGAGTACATTGATAGAACTATAATTATCAGGAGATGTAATTGCTAGAATACGAGTTAACCCTAAAATATCTCGGCCATAAGTCATTACGGCTGAAGCTGATTCAACTGCGTACCCTTTTGACCAGTGGGATGAGAGAAAGGCAAAACCAACATCTGGATGTGTTAGTGTGGGTCTTTTGACTAAACCGCAAATTCCTATTGGGGATCCTTCGTCCTTCAATTCAACCAAATACAGCCCAAACCCGTATCTTTCATAACTATCAACTGGCCCAGTTAAAATATATTGTTGTGCATCATAAATAGTTCTCACGCCTTTGTCGCCAATGTAGCGCAGAAATGATGGCTCATTTAACAACTTAATAATAAACTCAGCATCATTAGTTGTTAATGTTCGCAGGATAAGCCGTTTTGTTTTAATAACAACCACAAATTATTCTTCCTTTTGTGTTGTTGAATCTAGTTTAGCTAGCTTTTTGGATTTGTTTGCGGCTTTTGGTTTTACTTACTTCCTCAGTACTTCCGCTTTCTGGAGGAATGATAACCCTACGATAACCACATTCTTTATCACCACAATAATATATTTGCCCGTCACGCTTGTTTATTTTTTCAAATAATAGAGCAGTATTACAGCTTGGACAGCTTTCTAGAATAGGTTTATACCAATAAACATTTTTACAAGTAGGGTAGCGATTACAGCCATAAAAGACTTTGCCTTTTTTGGATTTTCTTATCACTATTTCGCCACTGCAATTTTGCGTAGGACATTTAACCCCTGTTGTGTCTTGTTTAATATACTTACACTCTGGATAGTTAGAACAAGCAACAAACTCACCAAAACGACCCTGTTTCAGGGCTAAATTCTTGCTACATTGAGGACAGATGGCATCTAATGGCACATCTGGTTTTTTCTCAGCACTAGCAGTAGTTTTACGCGTAGTCTTACAATCAGGATAACCTGTACAAGCAAAGAACTGTCCCCAACGTCCCTTCTTTAGTGACATAGGTTTACCACAATTTTCACAAGGCTCATCGGCTGCACTATTTTCCCCTGATTCAGTACTAGCAGGCTCACGAGTAGCTTTACACTCGCCGTTTGTACAAGAAAGATATGGCCCAAACCTACTTATCTTAAGTGCCATTATGCTATTACATTTAGTACAAACCTCATCGGTAAGAATGCCTTCTTTAGCCCTAGTCATATTTTCTTCTGCTGTGGCTAAGTCTACACTAAATTTTGAATAAAACTGGCTTATTGCATCTTTCCACTTAAGATTACCTTCTTCAATTTCATCTAATTGCTGCTCCATTGCCGCAGTATAGCTAACATTAAAAAGCTCTTGGAAATTTTGC
>JAHFUF010000487.1 GCA_023265235.1 Blastocatellia bacterium | reverse complement strand
CAGCAGGCCCAACTACTAGCTTATTCATATACATATCTGGTGCATTAAGTAATCCTCCTTTTTCAGCCGCAGCTAGTACAGCAATAGAATTAGGAGCACCTGTAGCGCAAAGGTTTGTTCCTTCTAAAGGATCAACAGCAATATCAACTTCTGGATAAATTTCTTTGTTTTCTGCATCAGCACCCTTGCCAACCTTTTCACCAATATAAAGCATTGGTGCTTTGTCTCTTTCGCCTTCACCAATTACGATTTCTCCACGAATTGGCACATTTTTCATTTCCTCACGCATTTTTTCTACCGCTACTTTATCAGAATACTTACGTTTTCCTTGTCCCATAGTACGGGCAGCAGCAATAGCAGCAGCTTCTACCACATGTAGAAAGTCCAATGACAACTCATGACCCAAAGTTCGTGACATAAGTAATATTCCTCTCTTGTTAAGTTATTTTGAATTTTTTGGTAATGGATAAACTGGTTATCTGATAGATTAAGAAATTTTGCAAGCTTTTTTTCTTAATCTGCCTGCTAATGCTAATAGATAACTATAATTTCTCAAAAACTTCTAGGCTTTATATAATTTTTCAGAAAACATCTTGTTGTATTTAATCTTGAGATTTTCTACATACCTCCAACCATTCTTTCTTTATCTTTATTTGTTGGGAAAACTTTATATACTTCCAGGTATCTAATTAACAACTAATTAGCATCTAACCATTAACTAACTAACATTTAACTAACATTTACATTTAACAACATTTAAGGTTTCCCATTAATCTTGCATTGAGGTGTAATTGTGGTTAAAAATTTTCACTCTAATCAATTTATTCTTTCTCGTCGTGAGATGATAAAGTCCATTGGAGCAATTGCGGCTACTACATTAATCAGCCCTTCCTCGCTAATTACAGCATCTCCTATTAAAAATCAATTTCGGTTTATTATATTAGGAGATTGGGGTTGTGGCAGTTCACAACAATTAAGTGTAGCTAAACAAATGTTACTTGCTCATCAAAACAAACCTATAGATTTTGTCCTAACTGTTGGAGATAATATCTATAGAACCGGTAAAAAAGAGCATTATCCTAATTTTTTTGAAAAAACTTACTCTGGCTTACTTAAGGATGATGTGAAGTTTTTTGCTACTTTAGGTAATCATGATGTTATTGATGGTCGCTATGATCAAATTAATTATTCTTTGTTTAATATGGGAGGACAAGAGTTCTACACAATAAAAAGAGGGCAAGGTTTAGTGGAATTCTTTATGCTGGATGCTACCAATATGAGCAACCAACAAATGTTTTGGCTTGAAAATGCACTTAAGAGTAGTGATGCATTATGGAAAATAGCTTTATTTCACTTTCCGATCTATTCTTCTGGTAAACACCATGGCTCAGATTTAGACTTAAGAAAAAAGCTAGATCCTCTACTAGTTAAATACAAAGTTAAAGTCGCATTTACTGGGCATGAACATATCTATGAACGAACGCACTTACAAAATGGTGTTCAACATTTTGTTACTGGTGGAGGTGGAGCATCACTTTATGGCATAGAATCAAAAAGCCCACTTACTGCTGCTAGTTATGTAGGCTGGCATTTTATGCTAATAGAAATTGATGATAGCGGTGTCATTTTTCAGACTGTTAGTGATACTGGTATTATAGTTGATAGCGGAAAAATCAAATAATATCTAAACAAAAATCCCCAACAGTAATAAAAATAAGTGGATTATTGCTGATTAGGATACTTAGAAAGACAAGGAACGCATATATTACTAGTAGTTTATATTAAATTAGTGTTCCTTTTCTTTTTCTTTATGTAAATTGGAAAATACGACTGTGAAAAAGTTTTTTATATTTCATACACATAGCTTCAGATGGTTTGAGATAATATTATGAAAATAAACCTGTTACCATGGTTACATCATTTTTGAACCCTCTATTAAGCTCTTCATAATTCCTATTTTTAATTTCCATTCAACTCATTCTCAGAGTTATTTTCCTATCATTAGGCTACTACTACAAAAAAAACTTTGTAAAAGTAATAAGTTTTGGCACAGTCATTGCCATTGAATAGAGAAAGTTGAGTGGTTATATCTAAAATTTCTCAACATGTATTACCCTGAAGTGTTGGTTTAGAGAGAGGAGGCAGTTTATGAAAAAATGGAGATTAGTTTTACAATTCTTTCTTGCACTCATTATTAGCCTTTTCACTTATCAGGCCAGTTTTTCACAAGAGATCGAAAAAGTAGAAGGTTTTCCAGAAACTGTAAAAATTTATGGAGCACCAGTCAAAATTCTACCCTCAAGGCTTAATAATCAACCTGATGATTTACAAAACCCTGTAGTTCCAAAATTTCAACTAAAACTTAGTTCTGGGGAAAAATTCAAATACGGATTGGAGCGAGCATTTATTAATCCTAGCAACTACATTTTCCCTGCTATAAAAGCGATACGCCAAGAGATAGACGAAAATAGATTAAATAAAGATACTGACGATAAAGTGGCAGATGGACTTTCTCGTTATGCAATCAATTATGGAACTTCTAGTAGTAAAGCCTTGTTAGTTTCAGGCGTATACCCAATCCTTTTTAAACAAAACCCTCATTATAAACCTTCTACAAAACGAGGCTTTGGCCCACGCATTTTACATGCAGCTAGCCAGGTTTTTGTTACACAAGGAGATAGCGGGAATCTACAATTCAATTATTCTAGAATGGCTGGCGACCTCTCAGCAAGCGCGCTAGCTAATTTGTGGGAACGCAATACACCAAAGCAAGATAGAATTGGTATTAAACCAACTTTTCGACGATTTGGCAATATGATTACTTTTGATGTTGTGAGCTTTGTTGTTATTAAAGAGTTTGGGCCAGATATTAAGAGATTTTTCCTAAGACGATAGTAAGTAAGCTAACTGATAATTTAGAGGTATAGTTATTGGGTAGCAGAAAGCAAAGGAAATATATGGATAAAACTCTTTTAACAGAACATATACTTAAACCTCATTATAAGCCTTTAGTCGTTGCGCTATTTGCAATAATCATAGCAGGTATAGCAGAAATACTTGAGCCTTGGCCAATAAAAATTGTTATAGATTATGTTATTGGCTCAAAACCCTTACCACAATGGATGACTGTCTATGTTATAGCACTATTTGGAAAAGAGAAAATGGATATTTTGAACTTTGCTCTTTGTGC
This sequence comes from Blastocatellia bacterium, assembly GCA_023265235.1. Taxonomy (GTDB): domain Bacteria; phylum Acidobacteriota; class Blastocatellia; order Chloracidobacteriales; family JADJPF01; genus JADJPF01. The sequence continues at coordinate 1,420 of JAHFUF010000487.1, read as the reverse complement.
TGCTTTGTTGGTAGCTATATTAGGTGGTGTAATGACTTTTATTGAAAAGTCATTAACTATAAATGCTGGCCAATGGGTAATGCTTGATCTTAGACAGAAACTCTACACCCATCTTCAAAAACTTTCTCTTTCCTACTTTGATAATGCCAAGACTGGTGATCTTATCAGCAGAGTAACAAACGATATTGATGCAATACAAAGCTTTGTATCAACAGCTTTGTTAGGTATGGTGATCAATGTGTTTATGCTAGTAGGAATGGTTGGAGTAATGTTTTACCTCAACTGGGAGTTCACCTTAATTGCTCTTTCAATAATACCCATTCTTTTTCTTCAAGTTTATCACCTTACCCGTAATATCAAAAAAGCCACTCGTGATGTTAGAAAAAAAGAAAGTGATATTGTCTCATTAATACAAGAAGCTATTTCTTCAATTCGTATTGTTAAGGCATTTGGTAGAGAGAATTATGAGGTTGAAAAATTAAAAAAAGAGACTGAGGAAAGTGTAAGGCTCACTCTCTTAGCACGTAGTCTAAAAGCAAAGCTCTCACCTACTGTAGATATACTTATTGCTTTTGGTACTTGTATTGTACTTTGGTATGGTGCTCGTTTGGTTCTTGCAGACCATTTATCAGCAGGAGATCTAATAATTTTTTTACTTTATTTGCGAATGATGTATAAACCCATTAGAGAGCTTTCTAAAATGATAGATACAACCTCAAAAGCACAAATTGGCCTTGAACGCATTATAGAAATAATGAAGATAGAAAACCAAGTTCCAGAAATTCCAAATGCATTTGCTTCTGATAGGGTAAAAGGAGAAATAACTTTTAACAATGTCAATTTCAGCTATGGCCAAAATCAACTTATTTTGAAGGGAATCAGCTTTAATATAAAACCCGGACAGTTTGTTGCTTTTGTTGGCCCAACTGGTGGGGGAAAATCCACAATTATGAGCTTAATCCCTAGGTTCTATGACATACTTAGCGGTAAAATTCTTATTGATGGAAAAGATGCTCAAGATTATACGATTGATTCTTTACGTAAACAGATAAGTTTTGTGTTGCAAGACCCTTATCTTTTTCATGCTTCTATCTGGCAAAACATTGCTTATGGCAAACCTAATACAACCCGTGAAGAAATTTACCGTGCAGCTAAGCTTGCTAATGCAACTGAGTTTATAGAGAAAATGCCAAAAGGCTTTGACACTATAATAGGAGAACGAGGGGTTACTCTATCTTGTGGCCAACGCCAAAGAATAGCTATAGCTCGCGCTATTATTAGAGATGCCCCAATACTAATTCTTGATGAACCAACATCAGGACTTGATGCAGCGTCAGAAGAAATTGTTCTTGAGGCATTAGGGCGACTTATGGAAGGTAGAACAACTATTGTTATCGCACATCGTCTTGCCACCATCAAA
>JAHFUF010000486.1 GCA_023265235.1 Blastocatellia bacterium | reverse complement strand
AAAAAATAGCTTTGGAACACCCAAACAAATATCATCTTCCCTAATTTTTAACACCTGTTTAGCATAGCATTCTGTGTTATAGGGTAGGTCGTGATGGAAATGTACTGCTGCTTTTGGATGCCCTGTTGAACCAGAAGTAAAAAGCCAAATCGCAATATCATCTTTAGAAGTTGGTGCTGTTTCTAGTTCAGTTGAAGCCTTTGGTACAAGTTCATGGTAACTTGGATGTGAATAGTTTCCCCGCCCTACTACGAGTAAATGCTTAAGGTAACGCGCTTTTGATAGTATTGGCTCAATTTTATCTAATGTGCTGGCATCAATAATTGCAACCTTAGCTCGGGTATATTCTAAGTAATATTCATAGTCACTAGTAGGAAGTAGTGGATTTACCATTGTTATGATTCCACCTATTTTAGCAATAGCAAACCAACTAGTAACAAATTCTGGACAATCTGGTAGCACCATTAACACACGGCTTTCCATCTCTACACCAAGTGAAAGTAAAACATTACCTACTTGGTTAGTCTCATAAACAACCTGTTGATAGGTGTAAGTTTGATTACGATAGTAAAGACAGATTTTATCTTTGCGCCCTGCTTTAATATTATCTTCAAGAAAATATGTTGCCATATTAAATTTTTCTGGAAATTCTATTTTCATAAAAAATATTACTTACACCTAGTTATTACCTAGCTAGGTAGCCTCCTAAATAAAATTGTTTAGCTAAATATAAAGAAATTATTAATGAGAGACGATAATAAGACAAAGGCAAGGCAAAAGCAACAAAACAAAATACTTACACTAACTAACAACAAAAGGCTTAATAAGCAAAAACTTAATAAGCCTTTTTCTAGAATTTGAAATTTTCCTAGCTATTAGATTTACTTGGTTTATAACCTTTTTTGTAGCGCAATGCCCCTATATTTTGATCTTTTAACTGAATATTGATTTTGCGATAACCACCATTTTCTATAGGATTACTAGGATAGTAACCAACTATATAAACATAGCGTAGTTCTTCAGCTATACGATGCCAAATATCTGGTAACCCATTACGACCCCCTGCATAGTATTTGTCCCCACCTGTTTCCCTTACCAAATCTAGAAGAAACGCTGTGTCAGGATACCGACCTGGGCCGTTAGTTCGCCCTCCACCAGCACCAGGAAAAGTAGGAGGCCCACCAAACGTTGGTCTATTAGAGGTATAACCATCAGAAGCAGGAAATTGTATTACGTAATTAAGGCCACCACTCTCTAATACCGCTTCAATAGCATCTCTTTCGCTAGCATCTCTACTTTCTGTGTCTTCTCCATCTGTAAGCAAAATAATTGCTTTACGCCCTTCTTGTGTTTTCAACCTTTTTGCAGCTAAATAAATTGCGTCATAAAGCCTTGTTCCACCACCAGCGCGTGTAGTTCTAATACTATGACGAATCTTTTCACGATCAGAAGTAAAATCATTACGTAGCTCAACCTTACTATTAAATTCAACCACCATTACTTCATCATTTTCTCTTAGCTCACGAACAAAATTAATAGCACTTTGTTGAATACCCTCTAAGCTATCTGCAATACTACCACTAGTATCCATTATTAGAGCAACCTTAAAAGGGACTTTTTCTGAGGAAAGCAAGGAAACTTCTTGTAAAATACCATCTTCAAAGATCTTAAAATCCTCTGCTTTTAAGAAAGGCACATAACGTCCATTACGGTCGCTAACTATAGCTGGGATAGTAACTAAAGTAGCGTCTATTTTTAGTGTTGCATCATCTTCACTAAGATCACTGGCATCAGCCTTAACTACCTTTGGTTGCGGGGTTTTGTCACTGTTAGTAGGATTAGAATTATTTTCTGCTGAAGTATTATTAGTAGAAGAACCATTGGAAGTACTTGTATTAGGGGCAGGTTTACGAATACGTCCTGATTGAGCAGAACCAATGTCTGTTAGTCCAATAAAGAACAACAGGCACACTAGTAAAAACGCTGTATAACGTCTCATAATTTTGCTCCTATCAAAGCTATCTATTTACCTAAACGCTTTGGTGATAAGGAATTACTATTATTGCTATTGCCACCCTCTTTTGGAGCAAAATAACCGCTACGGGTGCGCACAGCGTATTCTTTATTATCATTTAATACCACTTTTAATTTCCGAAAAGTACCATCTTGCTTTCCATTACTAGGATAATAGCCTATTGAGTATTGAGAGCGTAGGTCTGCCCCTATTTTTTTAGCAATTGGCTCAAGATCAGAAAGATCTTTAGGAAAGTAAGCTTGTCCGCCTGATTCAGTTGTTAGTTTGTTAATTAAATCTATAGCTTTCTTTTTTGGAGAACGCTTAAACAAGCCTCCGTCTTCTGCTGCTTCATCAGGAAAACCTATCATATAAAGCTGTACATCATACTCTCGTAATTTATCTACTGTTTGGTCTACAGTATATACGCTATCTCGCTCATCACCATCAGAAATAACTAGTAAAGCTTTACGTCGATGTTTTCCTCCTCTAGCATATTCACCAGCAACAACAACCCCATCTAACAAAGCTGTTCCTCCACCTGCTACCATATTATCAAGTGCATCATTAGCATCTTCCATAGATGTAGTAAAATCTTCTAAGAGTTCAACATTAAGAGTGTCTTTCATATCAATAATAAAGACTTCATCATCAGGCCGGCTAAGTGCAATAAGTGTTTTAGCTGCTTTAATAACAGTAGGTAATCGCTTACGCATTGAACCAGAAGTGTCTATCACAATACCATAACTAATTGGTACTTGTTCTTGACTAAAAAACTCTATGGCTTGTGTAATTTGATCTTCAAATACTTGAAATTTACTTTGTGGTATTCCAGTAATAAATTTATTATTTTTATCTATTACGGAAACATCCAACGTTACTAACTCTGCCCCTATTTTGATAATACCTTGATCATCTTGTTCTGTGTCCCTATTAGTGTTTCTGCTTGGTTCCCTACTACCACGGTTAGGCTTTTCTTTTTCCTGTGGAGGGGGGGGAGGTGGTGGAAGGTCTTGAGGGTTTTGAGCCAAGGTAATTGGTAAATTAAGAATAGTTAAGGCAAGTAAAACCACTAGTGAAACGGTCAGGATATGTTTTGAGTAACTCATAGCATGCTTCTCTCAAAAGTTTATTTAGACAAACACTTAAAGTGTTGGATTAAAATTCACCTAATCTGTTGGAAAAAATTCTTTACCAAATACTGCCCCTAAAGCACTAACACGAGCCTTACGCACTTTTTCGTAAACTTGGCTTGCTTCTTCGGCGTACTTTCCTGGTAAGTCAAAGCGTAGTGATTCTAAAACTATTAAATCACGTCTTAAAGACAAGTCTAAAATCTTAAACAACTTCTTTTTATCGCCTTCTTTTTTTATAGAACTGTTAATAAAATTTACAGTATAGTCTACTAGGTTACCATAATTTTTTATTTCATTGCGAGATAATTCAAAGTTTTCTGCTTCAAAGCTACTGCGAGCTATTTCTAGTCGACCAGCAAACATCTTTATTAAAGCTTCTGTGCGGTCTTTTTCTTTGTTTTCTTTCCCAAGACGCTCACGTTCTTCTCCAGAAAGGCACTCTGGTAAAGATCCTGTTATTTGTGCCCAAGCAGTACTAGAAAATACCAATAAAGCTAAAGCCAAGAAAAAAATATTATAAAAGGATTTTGATAACTGCATAACTGTTACCTCAAGTCTTGGGATAGTTAGCAGGCGGAAACTTTAAGCTTTAGCAATGAAAAGTAAACCTCAGATGTTTATAAATAGGTTCCAGATGTACTCTGGAGAAGTGGATTTTCCGCCTAAAAGTTTTTGGCTGAAGCAATTATGACACATCTAGTCCCCTGTCGAAAAGCCTTCTAGATAGAAAATCTTTATTGCATTCGTGAAGCATTCAAAGCACGAGTATGCGCCCAACTCTTAATATATTTGATTTGCTCAGTCATTGTGCGAGAAAGCGGAATTGTACGAGTGATAATACGAGTAATATGGTTTTGTGATAATGGTTGCCCTTCATTAAAAGCTTCTACTGCGGCTGAGAGAACAGATTGCTCAATTTCTGCTCCATTCCAATCAGGAGTAGATTTAGCCAGAATTACCATATCAAATCTATTTAAGTCCGCACCTTTACGAGTTAAGTGTACCGAAAAAATTGATTTACGCTCTTCTTCATCAGGTAAGTCTAGAAAAAACACTTGATCAAAGCGTCCTTTACGAATAAATTCTGCTGGTAAAAGGTCTATACGATTTGCAGTAGCAGCAACAAAAACCAATGCATCTTTTTCTTGCATCCAAGTCAAAAAAGTAGCAAAAATACGCGAGGCTGAGCCTGAAGCACCTTCTTTTACCCCTATCATGCCAGATTCAATTTCATCAATCCAAAGCACTGCTGGGCTAACAGACTCAATAGTTGAAATAGCACGAGAAAAAGCTTGTTCAGGAGCACCATAAGCACCAGAAAACACATTTGACATATCAAGCCTAAAGAGTGGTAAATTCCATAAAGTAGACACTACTTTAACAGCTAGGCTTTTACCACAGCCAGAAATGCCCATCATTAAAAGACCTTTAGGAACTGAAACTCCTGATTTTTCTGCTTCTTTATTA
>JAHFUF010000485.1:457-4624 GCA_023265235.1 Blastocatellia bacterium | reverse complement strand
AGTTTGTCTATCTTGGCCACTAGCACTATGTCGGCGCAGTAATGAGCCTGCTTTTGCATTACCCTTACGACGGCGTAAAGCAATGAACTGTGCTTCTATATCCTGTAAATCTCCCATTGTTTCATCCATTTGGGAATAAAGATTATCTGTTTTATTCATAGCTGAATTTAGCGTGTCAATTATACGCTGTAAATGTTTAATCAGTTGACGATGAGCATTAATTGGGGATCCAAATTCCTCGCTTAAGTATTCATCCGTTTGCATCATTTCTAGCAAATCGTCTTGGTAAAATTCTACTTCCCCATTAAACCGCTCTTTAGCAACCCTTACTCTTATGAGTGCCCTATGAGTTCTCTCAAGTTGATTTATTAATCCGTTAGCAGACTGCAAATAATTATTGCCTTCTGACATCATGGCTTCTAATGCAGCTAACCACCTTTGTTTACTAGGGTCAGAAGTCTTGTTATATAAAATTGTTTCTCTACTTTCCTCATCTTTTTCATTCTCATTTTCATCATCATCATCACCCTCTTCATCATCTTCTTCAAAACTATAATCTTCATCAGGGTGACTATTAGACTCAATTTTATCAATAGGAGGGACATTTGTTATAGAAACAATTTTTTTGATTGAAAGATTAGCTAAAGCTTTGATAGCACATTGTTTTAACACCTCTGCGCTAACTACATCAATCCCTGTAGACTCTGATATTTCCTGTGCTGTAGCTTGAGAAAGAAGTTCTAATTTAATCAATCCTCCAGCATAAAGTTTTTGAATATCTTTATGATCTACTTCATCAAAATAAGCTAAAGCATCAGCAATTTGCAGTTCTTCAGGAAATCTATTAATTATAGCCCCTGTGTTTACTGTAGCAACTCTCACTGTGCCAGTAGGTGAAGTTTCTACCATTTCGCTACCTACACTGCGGCAAATTAGTCTAGTCAATTCTTTATAGTCTGTTGTTATATTGCGCAGATCTTTTTTTGAAAGTAGCCTTTTTTTACCTTCTCGAAAAGTGACTAAAGGTTGTTCTATTGATTTAAGTACATCGTAAATATCATTATAGTGAATTTCCTCGCAGGCTAAAATCAATGGTTTTAATGCTCCAATACAAATATCTAAACTTCGTTCTGAAACATCACCATTAGCAATTGACTTAATCGATTTACCTATAGGAGTAATATATTGCGATACAATCTCCTGAAACATTTCTTTAATTTCAGCTTCCATTTTAGGATCAGGCATAATGCTATGAGGAGCACCACCACCACCTGCGCCAACTTTTAGTCCTTCAAATGCTTGTGCTACCTCTTCTTCTGCTAGGTCTTCTAGGTCTGTTGGTGTTGCTGCGTCATTTAATGCCACTTTTTTTAATTCTTTTTCTTTATCTTCCATAATCTTTACCCAACCCTATAAGTTTTCATTCAAACTAAGGCAAGTTTCATAAATGGCTAAAAGTAGTTAACAGTTTGAGGTAAGCCCAAAAAACTTACTTCTGGTCTAAAGCCTGTTGTTTACATACTTAATTGGCAACTAAAAAATTTTATATTCTTAAACACTGTTAACCGGAATATGAAACTTGCCCAAACTAACTTGAATTTTGAGGCAAACAAGCAAAGTAACCTACAAAAGCCTGGAGTTAGCCTTGAATAAGCCTTTGTAGGTGAAAAGGAAGTAAACGTCAACTATTTGTAAGTTGCTGAGTTAAATTAAACTCGGGCAAAAACTTCGTTAGCTTCCCCTAAATCCCGGGCAGAAGGAGTAAGGATAGTTTTTTTACTAATATAAATCTTCTTTTGTTCTTGTAAAGCTTGTCTTACATCTTCTTCACAGACAAAATCTTGTGGACTGGGTGCTGGTACTGTGGTTTCTACTGCCTTTTTCTCTGTAAAATTAGTTACTTTAGCTGAAGGGCTTATGGGGGGGTTTGGTTCTTCAGGGGTTACTGATGAAGACGGCTCTTTAGTCTGTTCTTTTTTAGTTTCTTTAATTTCGCTAGCCTCAGGTTTGTCTACTTTAATACTTTCTAACACTTTTGCTACTGAAACATTACTAGCTTTAAGATTTTTACGTTCTGTTAAAAACTTGTCAACTAATTTGGCTATAACAGTATCACTAAGTGGTGCAGGATCATTACTAGCATTACTAGCATTACTAGTATTATTAGTATTTGCTGTGTTAGGAACAGAAACAGAATTTGCTTTAGTAGAATTTGCCGCCGACTGTACCATTAAATTACGCAAGTGAGTTTGTTCAATAACTTCAGCAGCAATACGTTTTGCTAAACTTGCATTTACCACTAGAGACTTAGACACTTCTTGTGAGGAGGTTTTACGATTAATAGGACGTGTTTCAAAAGCTACTCGCTTAACGTCCATTAAATGAATTGGTGAAATATTATCTGAAGTAACATTGCCACCCCAACTACCACAGCCTAAAGTCATACTAGGAGGAAGCCCTGTAGTTAAACCTATAGCACCATGAGTAGTAGGAGAGTTAACAATAATACGTGAGGCAGGTTGTTGAATGCCAAATTGACGAATAACATCTCGGTTTTGCGAATGAATACCAATAGTGTGTCCCATACCACCGTAGCGTAGAATTTGCTCACAAAGATTACTACCTTCTTGCCAGGTTTCGACAGTGTAATAGGCAAGTATGGGTGAAAGCTTTTCCATAGAAAGTGGATGCTCTCGCCCTACCCCTTTTAATTCAGTAATTAAGACACGCACATCTAAGGAAAGAGAAAACCCTGCCATTTCTGCTAGTACTTGCGGGGATTTTCCTACTATTTTTGGATTAAGTCCTCTAGTAGGCAGTACTACTAGTTTTTCTAGTTTAGCTATTTCATCTTGATTACAAAAATGAGCACCTTGAGCAATAAACTCTGCCTTTACTTGTTTAGCAATAATGTTTTCTACGACTACTGCTTGTTCAGAGGCGCAAATTGTGCCGTAATCAAATGTTTTACCAGCTAAAATATCTGCAACAGCTTTACCTATTTCTGCTGAGCGTTCAACTAAGACAGGAACATTACCAGGCCCTACACCAAAAGCAGGCTTACCAGAACTATAAGCAGCTTTTACTAGCCCAATACCACCAGTGGCTAGTATAACTGCTGTGAGCTTATGTTTCATTAGCTCTTCTGTTCCTTCAAGAGTAGAAATAGCTAAGCATCCTATTAAACCAGTAGGAGCACCCGCCGCTTCAGCAGCAACTCGCATAACTCGTGTAGTTTCACTAATACATTGTGCTGCCGATGGATGTGGACTAAGCACAACTCCATTACGTGACTTGAGAGAAATTAAAATCTTAAAAATAGCCGTAGATGTGGGATTAGTAGAAGGGATTATTGCCGCAACCACTCCACGAGGATCAGCAATTTCTATTAAGCTATCTGTTTCATTAATAACTCCAACCGTCTTCAAGCTACGGAAAAAGTTATACACATCCTCTGCGGCAAATCGATTTTTTTCAGCCTTATCTTTTGGAACACCATAGCCTGTTTCCTCAACAGCTATTTGTCCTAACCTATCTTTTTCTGCCAAAGCAGTTTTTGCTGCTGCTTCAACAATATTATCGACTCGCTCTTGACTAAAAGTAGCAAAAATCTTTTGTGCAGAATGAGCAGCAGCAACCAAATCTCGTGCTTGCTGTACAGAGGTTAAATCTTTGTCAATGGGCATCATTCCTCCCTAAATACAGACCAGAGATTATTTAACAAGCTTAGTTATTTCTTATCTTCTTTAGTAGAGGATGGGAGTGCTTTTTTGTCTGCACTAGGTAGTACTTTTTCTATACTCATTCCATTATCTGATAACACTCTTTCTAGTTCTGAGTGTGGACGAGGTATGACATGTACGCTAATTAACTCCCCTACGCGTCGTGCTGCTGCTGCACCTGCATCTGTAGCAGCCTTTACTGCTCCTACATCGCCACGAACAAATACTGTGACATAGCCTGCACCAATATATTCTTTGCCAATTAACACTACATTAGCAGCTTTTACCATTGCATCAGCTGCCTCTACTGCACCAACAAAACCTTTGGTTTCAATCATTCCAAGTGCCTCGAATGACATGTATTATCTCCTCTAAAATATTATAAACAATTAATAGGTAGGTTTGCCTAATTTATATATTTGATTCATTCCTATTTTCACAATGA
>JAHFUF010000485.1:0-447 GCA_023265235.1 Blastocatellia bacterium | reverse complement strand
TCACAATGAAGTGAAAATGACATAACAAGCTAACAAAAGGGGAAAATGGAGTCAAGCCCTTTTGACTCCATTATTTTTGCCAGAAAACCCTATTTTTGCCCATATCTATCAACAGAAAATCGACTCATTTTTATTGGTGTATCTGGAGAAATGCCTGTTTTATACTGTAGTGCAGCTAGTTGAATTTCTGCTGTATCAATACCAGGTAATGCAGGTAAAAGCACTCCTCGTTGACTACCGCTAGCTTCTATCATTAAACCATAGGTTTGCGTGTCATGATTTGTTAAATCTGTAATAACTTCCAAAGGAGAAAGAATGTCTACAGAACAAACTAGGTTTTCTAATTCTCTTATTTCTATGGGACTAAAACGATAATCTTCAGTAGCAGCTTTAATTGCATTACGTATTATCTCTGTAGCTACATTTTCACAGCTAGGTTGTATTGTG
>JAHFUF010000484.1 GCA_023265235.1 Blastocatellia bacterium | reverse complement strand
GTACTCTATCAATACCCTGCAATTATTGATGTTGCAGTAATAGGAGTTCCTAGTGAAAAATGGGGCGAAACTGTTAAAGCAATTATAGTTCTACGTAAAGGTGAAACAGCTAGCGCGGAAGAAATTATCAATTTTTGTAAAGAAAAACTAGGCGCGTTTGAATGCCCAACCTCAGTTGATTTTGTTGAAATGCTGCCACGTAACCCTAGTGGTAAAGTATTAAAAAGAGAACTCCGCGAGCCTTATTGGGTTGGCTATAAACGTCGTGTTTCCTAGTAGTTAACTAATTATTTAGAATGGTACTAAATATATACTAGACATTATCAAGGGATATTTTTTCTTCAGTAATTTTTCGCAAGTGAAAATGTAGAGTAGCTCGCTTAGCCTCAGTAGGAAGCATTTTATATAACTGTTTATCTACTGCCTTACAAAACTCTATGACTAATTCTGTAGAGCAATCTGTTCGCTCACAAAGAAGTTGTATTTCTTCTTGACTCCAACCGTTTACTAGTTTCATTTACTTATTTTCTATAAAAATTTTTGCCTTTATTATACCTATGAAAAAAGAAAGTTAAAAATACTGTTAACTTTTTTAACAACATAGCTTATCTTTTTGTCACTCTACACGACTAGCGATTATTGGCAATTCAATAATAAATTTAATCCCACAAGGTTTATTGTCTTCTACTTGGATTTTACCTAAGTGATCAGTAATAATATGACTAACAATCGCTAAGCCTAATCCTGTTCCACGTTTACGGGTTGAAAAATAAGGATGAAAGAGTTTTTCTCTGTCTTCTGGATTAATACCATGTCCTGTATCACTAAGAGTCAGCCTTATTATATCTTGTTCGTTCAAATATTGCGTAGAAATTGAAAGTATCCGCTCAGGAGCGTTTAACATAGCTTCTGCGGCATTGTCTATCAAGTTAACTAAGGTGCGTTTAATTTGCTCTTTATCCAAATTTATTAGTGGTAGGTTTTGATCAAAACTTGTGTGAAGTTTTATATCATCTAGCCTATCTTCATAAAGTTTTAGAGTTTCCTGTGCAACTTCATTTAAGTCACCTGCTTTAAGTTCTGCTTGGGGCAGTCGAGCAAACCTAGAAAATTCATCCACCATTCTTTGTAAAGTTGCTACTTCCTGTTTAATAGTTGTAGTACATTCTTCAACTACTTGAATATATTTTTGTTCTAGTTTATCAGATACTTTTTGTGAGTTTTTAGCAATTCTTTCAGCACATAATTGTATAGGGGTAAGTGGATTTTTTATTTCATGTGCCATTCGCCGAGCAACCTCACTCCAAACCGCGCTACGTTGTGCAGTAATTAAACCTGAAATATCTTCAATCATTAATACAGAGCCTTGGAAAATACCGTTCTTATCTCTTAGAGGAGTTACTGTAACTGAAGTATGCAGCAAAGATGTTTGGCTGTGAATCTCCATTTCTCTATTAACTTGTCCAGCCCGTTTAGCTTTACGCACTAAACGTAGTACTTCTTCTTGGTTTTTCGGGCTAAAAAGACGATCTACAGGGGTTCTAGCAATAGCAACTTGTTCACATTGTAAAATATTAAGCGCGGCTTGGTTAATTGTAATCATAAGATGTTCGCTATCTAAAGAAATAATACCAGTAGAAAGACTTTGTAAAATAGTTTCAATATAACGTCTACGTTCTTCTAAAGCGCGGTTGGTCTCGCGTTGTTCTTTGGCTGCTAACTCTAAATTATGTCGATTTTCGCTTAGTTGGGCTGCCATTTGATTAAAAGACTGCACCAAAGCCGCCAATTCATCTTCAGCAGGGCAAAGCACACGAATATCATAATTTCCTCGTGTTAATGCTTGAGTTGCTTCTGCTAGAGCTTGAATTGGAATAGTAATTCCACTAGCAACATAAAGCGCGATCCAAGTAGCAGCAAAAATTAGTAATAATGTCATTGCTCCTAGTAAGTATAAGTTGGTGATCTTAAATTGTTTAGCATTACGCGAAAGTCTATCTCGATCTTCACTTTGTTTAATTACTGCTACAAAGCTGTCTGCTAGGTTTTGTGGTATTTGTTTAACAAGAAAAATTCCACCTATAGTCTCTCTAGTTGATCCGATAATAGGCTGTCCAACTACCAAATAGATAATGCGTAGGTCATTGCCATTTATCCACCTAGCATAGGTATTACCTAACTTAACCTGTTCCTTTGCTTGAATTAATTCTTTAAGCTGACTAATATCTTCTCCTTGAGAAAACGGTGTGGTATCTGATAGGTTAATTGATAAAAAGCGTAATTGTTGATTATTATATTCTCTTTGTAGTAAGCGTTTTTCATCTTCATCTAGGATTAGGTTTTGTTGTTGCCCACGTAAATTGGTAACACGTAGTAAAGTCCGGCTAAGCTTAACTAAATCTTCAAGTTCGCGTTCTAAAAATATATGTTGCATATTATTTGCACTAGCATAAAACTTACTAGTTGGCGAACCAAACCAAATATCTAGGCTTGTATTAAGTAGTCCATAAGCAAAGAAAAACTGCAAAATACCTGGTAGTAGAGAAATACCAATAGAAAATACTACCATTTTAGTCTTAAACTTCGACCCTAGACGCTGTTCAGCCCGTTCACGACGCAGTTTAAGTAGGTTTCTAGTTAATATAGTTAATAAAACTAAAGAAGCAATAAAGTTAATTGAAGAAAGCGCATATAGGATTAAAGTATCACTAGATTTTTCTGGAACAGGGATTAATGGTTTAACAGTCCCTAAAGCTACTAACAAGGCGATTAGCCCAAAAGTAATGATGGTAAGAAAAATGACTCTATAGCGACGACTGCGCGAAGGAGAATTTGGCAGTGTCTCTCTATTCATATGTTACCTTTCTTAAATTTTAATATTTGATCCGTAATTTTATGCAAGATTAGTATATTATCTAAATCTTAAACTCGTCTAGTTCTCTTAATTCACTTAAGGAGATACACTTATGTCAAAGGTTTTAGTCACCAAAAAAAATCATATCACTACTATTACCATTAACCGACCAGAACAAAAAAACTGTATTGATCAAGAATCAGCAGAATTATTAATGCAAGCTTGGTTAGATTTTCGTGATGATGACGATCAATACGTAGCCATTTTAACAGGAACAGGAGACACTTTTTGTGCTGGAGCAGACTTAAAAAACTATGTCTCTGAAGCTAAGAGAATACCTTGGTCAAAAAATAAGCTACGCCGCTTTATTTATAATGGGCCTGGCTATATGGGTTATACTCGTCAAACAGATATTTTCAAACCAATTATTGGAGCAATTAATGGTGGAGCATTTGCTGGTGGGCTTGAATTAGCCTGTTTAGCCGATTTTCGTATCGCTTCTGATACTGCTGAGTTTGGCGTATTATGTCGTCGCTGGAACGTGCCTTTGTTAGATGGAGGGACACAACGCTTGCCTCATATAGTAGGATTAGGTAATGCAATGGAGCTAATCATTACAGGTAAAAGAATAAATGTCCAACATGCTTATCGAATTGGGTTAGTAAATGAAATTGTCCCCTATGATCAATTAATGTCAAAAGTCTATCAAACGGCTGAAGAAATTTGTGCTTTTCCACAAGCTGCAATTCGTACAGATAAACAAGCTGTGTTAAATGGCTTAGGGGCTTCACTAGATGAAGGTTTACGTATTGAAGCACAATTAGGACAATATGCTTTAGGTACTAGCGATATGGAAGAAGGACTTAAAGCCTTTACAGAAAGGCGTAAGCCCCAGTTTACTCAGGAAGATTAGGCTGTCAACAACCCCCACTTAATCAGCGATGCTGATATGAAGTGGGGGCTTGCAAGAATCAGAAATGAGGGAAGCAAGCCCGGTTGATTAGCCTAAGTCAGGAGTTAGTGACTGACTACGTTAGGAAGGAATACATAGGCACTTCAGAATGCTCCACAAGTTCTGAACCCTGCGGTAAGTGTGATACCACATCTCTAAGGGTAGGAGAAGTGATGCTTACATACAAACCCTTCTTAACATTGGCGATGTGGGTCTACTCTATAGTTATTAAGGTAATTATAGAGACTTACCTTTAACGAGGTTTTAATGATTAAAATAGAAAGTCAAGTATTTGTATATGTGCAAGATGACACAGGACAGCCCTTAATGCCAACAAAGCGTTATGGACATGTTCGTCGTTTAATAGCAAATGGAAAAGCTAAAGTAATAAGGGCTAATCCATTTACTATAAGACTGCTTTATCAAACAACTAAGCATAAGCAACCAATAGTGTTAGGGATAGATAGCGGGTATGAAAATGTAGGTTTCTCTGCTGTTACAGCCAAAGAAGAAGTGTTGAGTGGAGAAATGACTTTGCTAAAAGGACAAAGTGATAGGATTAAAGAGCGAAGTTCATATCGTAGGACTAGACGCTCAAAACTTCGTTATAGAAAGCCTAAGTTTGATAATCGGAAAAAAGTAGAAAAAACTCTAGCACCAAGCATAGAAAACAAGTTAGAAGCTCATATCAGATTAATCAATGTTACTAGATCAATAATTCCTATAACAGAAGTGATAGTAGAAGTAGCTAATTTTGATATACAAAAGCTAAAAGATGAAAGTATAGAAGGGGTTAGCTATCAAAAAGGAGAGCAATATG
>JAHFUF010000483.1 GCA_023265235.1 Blastocatellia bacterium | reverse complement strand
TTCTCAGTCGCTAATAAACCAATAATTGTTTTAGTGTCTCGAATTTCGCCATTAAAGATCATCTCACAGGCTTGCTTAAATGGAAGATAAACAACTTCGATTTCTTCGTCAAAATCTGGTTGTCGCTCTACTGGCTCTAAGCCTTCAGCAAAATAAATATAAAGCCGCTCTCCTGAGTAACCAGGTGCCGGGTAAGTTGTAGTAAGCAGCTTTAGGCTAGTGGCCTTAAAACCTGCTTCTTCTACTAATTCTTTGGCAGCAGTTTGTTCAGGACTATATCCTAGATCAATTTTACCTGCTGGTAATTCTAATACATATTCTCCCATAGGGTGACGATATTGCTTGACTAATACTACTTCTTCTTTATCAGTAATTGCGACAACCGCAGCACCACCAGGGTGATGAATTACATCTATTTGAACAGTAGCACCAGATTGAAAAAGTACTTGATCAATAGAAAACTCAAAAATACGTCCACGATATTTTAGTTCTCGACTTAAAAGTTCATATGCCATAGGGTTTCTCTTGGTAAGGTTGTTGACTATCTTTTAGATGTTTTTTAACTTCTCCAATTAAATGTAACGAGCCACTGATCATTACTAAACCTTGACTAGTTGCTTTACTATAGGCTATTTCTAATGCTTTACTAGTATTTTCTACAACTAATATTTGTTTAGTTAATGAGGTGATTTCACTGCTTGGGTTTTGAAACTCCATTGCCCTAGGATCAGACCGTTTTACTAGTATGACTAAATCAAATAGAGGAAAAAGGTCTTTAGCCATAGAGGAAAAGTCCTTGTCTTGCATTGTGCTAAAAACCAATACTTTAATAGGATATTGTTTTTCTAATAGCCAACTCTCAAGAAATTTTTTTAGTGCTCTTACTCCATGAGGATTATGAGCACCATCAAAGAGTAAATTAGGGTTGCTAGTAATTAATTCTAGTCGTCCAGGCCAAGAAGTGTTTTTTAAACCATCAGCAATATTATCTATAGTAATAGAAAACCCTTGAGAATTTAATATTTCTATAGCACGAATTGCTAGTTTAGCAGTCATAACTTGATGCTTACCACGTAAGCCTAAAGTTAAGCTTTTATCAGAGTATTTTATTTTCCAATAACCATCTTTATCAGGGTTATCAGGAGTGTTAGAAAATTCCTCACTATCAAGCCAAATTAAAGGACTTCCTACTTCTTTGGCTACTTCTTGAATAACTTTAGAGGCTTCTTTTTGTTGTGGTGCAACTAGCGCAGTAACTCCAGGTTTAAGAATACCAGCCTTTTCTCTAGCAATTGCTGATAATGTGTTACCTAAGTATTGTTGATGATCAAAATCAATACTTGTTATAACGCTTAAAATTGGAGAAACAATGTTAGTAGAATCTAGTCGTCCACCTAGCCCTACTTCTAGAATTGCTAGTTTAGCTCTACACTGATGAAAGTACTCTAAAGCAATAGCTGTAACATGTTCAAAAAACGTTGGTCGAGCAAGCATTTGCTTATTAGCCATTAAGTTATCTACTATCAGCTTAACTTGGGACATTATTTGGCAGAAATTATCATTAGTAATAGGGTTAAGATTGTATTGGAAGCGTTCAGTTAAATTTATTAAGTGAGGTGAAGTAAAAAGCCCTGTAGGGATAGAGGCTTGGGCTAAAATTGCTGCAAGTGTAGCACAAAAAGACCCTTTACCATTAGTTCCAGCAACATGTATGCTTGAGTATGTTTGATGTGGCCTTCCCATTTCATTAACTAAACATGAAATATTTTCTAACCCTAGTTTCATTGCTAAGGTTTCATGTCCTAAGGTGTAAAGATAGTGGAGTGCTGTTTGATAATCCATCAATTTTTAGCCTGGTTTATTTTTGATGGCTTAATTAAGCATAAAGTCTAATGATTGAGAAATATACTCACGTAAATTTTTACGATCAACAACAGCATCTAACATTCCATGCTCTAGTAAAAATTCTGAGCGTTGGAAACCAGGAGGAAGTTTTTGTCTAATCGTTTGTTCAATTACACGAGGGCCTGCAAACCCAATTAAAGCACCAGGTTCAGCAATGTTAAGATCTCCAAGCATTGCAAAACTAGCTGTAACACCGCCTGTAGTAGGATCTGTCATCACAGAAATATAAGGTAGTCCTACTTTGTCTAAGTTGGCTAGCGCAGCACTAATTTTTGCCATTTGCATTAAAGACAAAGCACCTTCCATCATTCGTGCCCCACCAGAAGCGGAAATAATTACTACCCCTGAATATTCTTTTATTGCCCGTTCAATAGCACGAGTGATTTTTTCTCCTACTACTGAACCCATAGACCCGCCAATAAATTCATAAACCATTGCACAAGCTATTATTTGATGGCCACTGATTTTACCCTTAGCAGAAATTAAGGCATCTAACACACCTGTAGTTTCTTGAGTTTTAGCTAAACGTTCTTTATAAGGCTTAGTATCAACGAAATTTAATGGATCGGTTGAAGCAATATTTTGATCAAACTCTGTATATTCGCCATCATCAAAGATTAGTTTTAGACGGTGTTGGGCATCAATACGAAAATGGTAGTTACACTTAGGACAAACATTAAGATTTTCTTCTAGCTTACCTTTGAACAAAGTATGTGAACATTCTGGACACTTACTAAATAGACCTTCAGTTTTTACTTTACGTTCTTCTTCAATAGGAGGTAAGTTGCCTGTCGTTTTTTCTCGTCTAAACCATGCCATTACGAATTATTGCCTCATAAAATATAGGTTGAAAGGAATGAAGTAGTCTATCATGTACTTAAGTTTCAAAGCAAAACTAGCCGACGGGTTAGAGCGATTCCTGGCTAGCAAACCCATAAGATAGAAAAAACCACGAGATGCGCAACGAGATTGCAATTATAGCCTGTAACCAATTTATTCTAGGCTTTTCGCTTTTAGTTCTCTAAGTAAATCATAAACAGGTTGTTTGTCTTCTAGGAAAGTTTTTAGATTTGCGCCTTCAGGAAGTTGTGATTTCATTTTTTCAATTACAGCTATTGCTTCATTAATAGCCATTTTAGCTTCTTGGTAAGATTTTTCTTTAGCTAAAATGCTTCCTTGTCCTAACAAAGCACGCCACTCATAATCTAAGTATGAGAGTTTCTTACAAAACTTAGCAGCATGTTGATAGTTTTCCAGTGCAGTGTTTATTTCTCCTAACCCTTCACGCGCTTTTCCTAAAGCCCAATAAACTTCTGCTTCAGAAATGCCTCGGTGTTGTGCTTGAAACAAAACAAGTGATTTTTCTAGCATCTGTGCTGCTTCAGCAAACTGTTCACGAGCAATTGCTACTAGTCCTAAATTTTGTGTTGATATAGCTTCAACGTCTGAGCGTTCAATTTGGCGAGCAATAGTTAATGCTTTTTGGTAATGTTGTTCAGCTTGGACTAGGTTATTTTTTAGTCGATTTGCTTCACCTAAATCAATATACATCAAAGCCTGTTGGTGTTGATGGCCAATAGCACGAGCAAGCTCTAAACCATTCTCAAAAAAGTAAAGTGCGCGGTCTTGATCACCTAACATACTAAAAATTATTCCTACACGTTCCCAAGCAAACATTTCACTTACGCGATCTCCAGAAGCCCTAAGTAACTTTAAGCCTTTTTCGCCTAATTCCATTGCCAAAGTCCCATTACCTCGAAAACAATGTATTAACCCTAAGTAGGACAATGCCCAACCAGCAGGACGATTATCTGTAGAGGCTTCTGCTATAGCTACAGCTTTTTCTAATGGTTCTTGTGCTGCTTCCATTTGCCCACTCATCCACAAAGTATAGCCTAACTGTTGTAGTAAGCGACGATGTAATTCATTGTCGTTTATATTTGATTCAGTAATTGACTCTAACCCTAGTTTAGCTAGTTCTACAGCCCTTTTCATTGCACTTCGTGCTTGATGATAACGACTAGAGAAAAACTCTCCCCAAGCACGCAAAGAAACATCATGTTCCTGGTTAGCAAGGTCAAATATTTTTGTTAATTCTTTTTCTGCATCATCAAACTTGTTTAATATAATTAATGCTTCAGATAGTCCAACATGCATTTTACCAGCTAGTGTTGTATCTACTTTTATATCACTAGCTTGCAGTTGTTCCATTGCTTCACGGCTATAACGAAAGTAGCTAGCAGCTTCAGCAAAAGCCTCGCGTTTACGAGCAATTTCTCCTGCTTTTACTGCTGGGCTAAAAGCCTTTTGCCATTGGGCACCCCAATAGTAATGATAGGCAATTTGACCTACTACACGATCTTTTTTACTTCCTTGTAGGTTTTCTATTGTTTTAGCGACCTTGGCATGAACTTTTCTTTGATTAGCCTTTGCCATAGAGCTATAAAGCGCACGGCGCAATACACTATTATGAAAGCGGAAACTATCGCCAATAGCACTTTTTTGTTCTTTAAGAATCCAACCCACTATACCTTGGCGCAAAATATCATCTAGTTCATCTTCATCTATTTCTAATATTTCCGCTAAAACATCAAACTCAAACTCATCACCAATTACAGCAGCGTGCTTAAAAACCTCTAAAGCTTTTTTATCAAAGCGACGCAACTTAGCATTAACTAAATTATTCACTGAGGGCGGAATGTCTAATTGTCCAAACCAATTAGCTCGCCATTTA
>JAHFUF010000482.1 GCA_023265235.1 Blastocatellia bacterium | reverse complement strand
ATAACTTTACTCCTAGTGGCCCCTCGCCAACTAATGCTAATCCTGTTCCTGCTGGAGGAGGTTCATTTTATACACTATTTTGGTCAGATCCATTAGGTGCTTCTAATAATGATTATGACTTTTTTATTTTTGACTCAACCTTAACTATTCTATTTGATATGGGTACTACTGTACAAAATGGTACTCAAGATCCGTTTGAAATTAGTTCAGGTGGAACATTTGCTGGAGATAGAGTAGTAATTTTTAAATCAAATGCTGCTGCTCCACGCGCATTACACCTTAATACTAATCGTGGTCGGTTAATGATTGCTACTCAAGGTCAAACCAAAGGTCATAGTAGCGCGGCTAATGCTTTTAGTTGTGCTGCTACGCCTACTGGCCCTGCTTCTGCTGGCGTGACTGGCCCTTTCCCAAATCCATTTAGTCCTGCTAATTTGTTAGAAACCTTTAGCTCTGATGGCCCACGACGAATGTTCTATAATGTCAATGGCACTGCTGTCACTCCTGGTAACTTACTTTTTGCTACTAATGGTGGACTTGTACGTAACAAACCAGATATTACTGCCGCTGATGGTGTTTCTACTACATTAACAGGGGGCTTAAACCCATTCTTTGGCACCTCTGCTGCTGCTCCACACGCTGGCGCAATTGCTGCACTAGTTAAGTCCGCTAATCCAAGTCTAACCACTACTCAAATTCGCTCTATCTTGACATTCTCTGCAATAGATATTGAGGGTGCTGGTCGGGATAACAATGCTGGTTTTGGTATTCTTGATGCTTTTGCCGCAGTTCAAGCCCTTCAAGGTCAATCAACTATAACCTTTGGAGGTGTTGTTGCTACTGAGGGTGTGCCTAGGAACAATAATGGATTTATTGAACCAGGTGAAAAGGGTAATTTAGCTGTTACTCTAAATAATCCTACTACAACTACTGCTACAAATGTGTCAGCTACTTTAGCTCTAACTACTCCTGTTGCTGGTGTAACAATAAGTAATCCAACTATTAACTATGGAAATGTTGCTGCTACTAGCACCTCTACTAACAGCTTTGTAGTTACTCTTGCTAACACTGTTGTTTGTGGTGCTAACCTAAACTTTAGGTTGACTGTGAGTTTTGGCGGGGGGACTAGTCCAGTAATATTTAACTTTAGTGTTCAAACTGGCAAGCTTGTAGTAAATACTACTACTATAACAACAGTTTTAGATGCTACTGCTCCTACACCAGGAACTGGTTTTACAACAACTACAGGTACACAAACAGGTCGTTTATTACGTAATGGTGTAGCTTCTAGTTGTGCTGTACCAAAGGCCAATCCTGGATTAAATGACACAACTGTGGTTCGTCGATATGATTCTTATGTCTTTACCAATACATCAGCTTCAACTATTTGCTATACAGCAACATTAACCCAACCAAGTACCACGCTATTCCAGCTTTCTTACAATAACACTGGATTTGTTCCTGCTACACCTAGTGTTAACTACTTGGCTGACGCAGGTGCTAGTGCTGCAACTACAACATTTTCCTTTAATGTAGCTGCTGGGCAAAGGTTCACTGTAGTTGTACATGAAGTAAATGCTAATGGTGGTCTTAATACAACGTACACCTTAAATGTTTCAAGTACTGGGTTTATTTGTGATCCCGCTCCTGCATTTGCTCAAGAACATGCTTCAATATTTGCTGCTGATACCGCAAATAATAGAATTCAACGTACAGATAATGAGGGCACTACTTGGACAACTGTAGGTTTTGGTGCTGGAACTGCTCCTGGTAACTTTAATGCTCCTCGTGGTGTTTCTGCTAGCGGTGATAATACAAAGGTATTTGTTGCTGATACAGGAAACAATAGAATTCAACGCTCTACCAATGGTGGTACTTCTTGGACAGTGATTGTTGGGCCTGGAACTGCTGCTAATGCTGTAAATCAACCCACAGGTCTCTACTATGACGAACCAAATGATAAGCTCTACATTGCTGATACTCTGAACAATCGTATTTTAGTTGTTAATACTGCAAGTGCTGCTACTGTAACTGCTTCAGTATTTGCTGGAGCAACTGCTGGTGGTGCTGCTGGTCAGTTTATTCAACCACGAGGTGTTACTGTTGACCTAAGTGGCAAAGTCTATGTTGCTGACACAGGAAATAACCGTATCCAAGTAAACAACACTGGTTTAACAGGTGGTTGGGCAATATTTGCTGGCGCAACTGGTGGTGTTGCTGTGGGCTTTGTAAATGCTCCTCGCGGTATTTTTGTTGATTCCAATAATAATGTTTATATTGCTGATACAGGAAACAACCGTATCCAAGTAAATACTACGGGTGTTGTTGGTGGCTGGTCGACCTTTATGTCTCCTGGTACTGTTATTGGTAGTGTAAATGGTGTTGAAGGCGTAACAATGTCCTCTGGTGGTAATGTTTTTATTGGTGACACACTAAACAACCGTGTTCAACGTAAACCTGCTGTGGGTAATGGTGCCACCCTTGTAGTTGGTGCACCAGGTCTTGGCACAGGTCAATTTAACGGGCCAACAGGTGTTCGTTAAATTCGATAAATAATAGTTTTTTCTAGCTAAATGTTAGAACAAAATAGTTTAGAGAAAGTAATTAATATTTCTCTAAACTATTTTTGTTTTATAATCACTGCAAGATTTTTGACTATTCTTTACCTTGGCGGCTAAGGAAAAGCAGGCTAATACCTGTTACTAGTAGTAAGCCTCCTAGAGTATGAAAAATTATCAAATATTGTGGCATATTTAATGTACGTTTAACGATAATGCCTGTAGCTATTAATCCTAATGCAATGACTATTGCAATAATGCCAGGGACTTTACTTTTCATGCTTGTTTTCCTCCGTTTTCCAAAAACCTAGTAGTGATACGTTTAAAGATTTCTACTCCAATAGGTAAGGCTTCTTCATCAAAATCAAAAAATGGGCTATGGTGTGGATGTATTAACCCGCGAGACTCGTTTTGAGAGCCAACAAAAAAGAAACAACCAGGTACTTTAGCTAAAAAATAAGCCATATCCTCACCTGCCATAGTGCGAGCACGATCATCAGAAATAATATTTTCTTTTCCTACTACTTCAGAGGCAATTTGGCGAACAAAATCTGCCATTACAGGGTCATTGATTGTTGGTGGCCCAAGTCGCTCATATTTAATGGTGCATTCTGCTCCTAGTGCGGCGGCGGTATTAGTAGCAACTCTATGAAAAATATCAGGAATTTGGTCATAAAGCTCACGGCTAAAAGTTCGCACTGTACCACGTAAATAAGCCTGCTCAGCAATAACATTAAAAGCTTCTCCAGCATGAAAGCTACCAATAGTTACTACAGCAGAGTCCAAGGGGTTAACATTACGCGAAACAATGGTTTGAAGAGCCGTAACGATGTGGCAAGCAGCTAAGATTGCGTCTACAGTTTGATGTGGCATAGCACCATGACCACCACGTCCTTTTACTGTAATATAAAACTCATCTACAGAAGCCATTACAGGGCCATTAATCACACCAACTTGCCCTACTGGTAAGCCATTCCAAAGATGTATTCCAAATGCTGCGTCTACTTTGGGTGACTCTAACACTCCTTGTTCAATCATTCTTAAAGCACCATTGCCGCCTTCTTCTCCTGGTTGAAAGACAAGTTTAAGTGTACCAGAAAGTTGAGGAGCAATTTGTGCTAACTGTTTGGCAGTACTAAGCAACATTGCCATATGTCCATCATGCCCACAAGCGTGCATTACTCCAGTATTATTAGAAATATAATTTGTAGAGTTTTCTTCTTTTACTGGTAACGCATCCATATCTGCTCTTAACATCAAAGTTGGGCCAGGGCGATTAGTGTTAATTACTGCTACTACGCCTGTTTGAGCAATGTTAGTTTGTACTTGATAGCCAAGACCAACTAGTTTTTCTACAATAAATTTAGAACTTTTATGTTCTTGGAATTTTAGTTCAGGGTTTTGGTGTAACCATCTACGATTAGCAATTAGTTCATTTTTGTCTAGAGGAGAAATATCTACTATGGGCATTATTGGCTCTACTCCTAGATCAGAAGATTAGTCAGGCTGATATTAGCTAACTTGATAAAACTTAACAAGCTTAGTACTCCACAACAAAAAGCTTCTCGCCTTCTTTACGGGGGCGTAACGCAGGATAATTCAGTCACTTCTTGACGCTATAGCAATTAGAGTGATAAAATTTCCTCTGTGAGTTTTCACCTTAAATAAACAATTCTTTTTTATCATAATCTTAATAAAATTCTAATGGTTGAAAAGCCTGCGAAAATATTTCAAAGCTTAAAAATTCGATTTCCAATTTGAAAGTATATTATTGTAGCTATATTAATTTCTTAGGGGAGGTGTTTTGTGTCATTTTTTAACGTTGGCGAAAAGGTGGTTTATCCTAATCATGGGGTTGCTACCATTGAAGACATTACTACTAAACGTATTGAAGGTGGTGATAATTCTTTTTATCACTTACGCCTTTCCGCTACTAATTCTGTTGTAATGGTGCCAATTAATAATGCTAACAGGTAGGATTACGTGAGCCTATTCCCAAAAATGAATGTGAGCATTTGTTAAAAATGCTAGGTGATAATTTTTCTGAGCCTCCTTCAGATTGGAAAGATCGCTTCAAAGATTTTTCT
>JAHFUF010000481.1 GCA_023265235.1 Blastocatellia bacterium | reverse complement strand
TGCTCGTCAAAAAGGATGGCCGCTAGAGGAAGTAGAAGTAACACTAATTCACAACAAACAATATGCTCAGGATTGTCAAGATTGTGAAACTAAAGTGGGTAAAGTAGACGAAATTCGCCGCCGTATCCATCTAAAAGGAAACTTGAGCGAAGAACAACGTCAAAGATTATTAGAAATTGCTGCTAAATGCCCTGTTCATCGAACTTTGATGGGCGAAATAAAAGTTCGCGATACTTTAATCTAATTTCTGCAAATTTCTGTAAATAAACTAAATAAACAGAGCCTAGAAATAGATCCTAGAAAAAGGAAAACATTTTAATGCGAATAATTATTTATACTGGCAAAGGCGGCGTAGGGAAAACCTCTGTTGCTGCTGCTGCTGCTTTGCGGGCTGCTTCCCTTGGGCACCGTACTCTTATTTTAAGCACTGATGCAGCACATAGCTTAAGTGACGTTTTTGATCAAGACCTAGGTCATGAAACCAAAGAAATCATCCAGAATTTATGGGCTATGGAAGCTAATGTTTATAACGACTTAGAAGAAAACTGGGGTGCGGTTCGCGCACATATTGCTAGATTAGTAGCATTGCAAGGAATGGATGAAGTATTAGCCGATGAAGCTGCGATCCTTCCAGGAATGGACGAGCTTTTTAGCCTAGCACGAATTAAAGAATTAAGTGAATCTAATAACTATGATTGCATTATAGTAGATGCTGCCCCTACAGGAGAGACTTTAAGACTACTAGCACTACCTCAGACGCTTTCTTGGAGCGTAAAACTCTTGCGTAGAGCAGACCATTACATTATCAAACCACTTGTTAGACCTCTAGCAAAGTTTTCTCCTGGTATTGAGGAAATGCTTACCCCAGAAGAAGTAATAGTAGCTCTAGAAAATATGCTTAAGAAATTAACAGGGATGAAAAAGCTGCTTGCTGATACTAGCAAAACCACTGTGCGTTTAGTTATGAATCCAGAAAAAATGGTAATTAAAGAGTCTAAACGAGCTTTAACTTACTTAAACATGTATGGATTACTAGTAGATTCTGTGATTGTTAATCGAGTGCTTGCTCCTGATAGTGGTTATCTAGAAGGTTGGCGAGCGATTCAACAACGTTACTTAGATGAAGTAGCGTCAGATTTTGCCCCGCTTCCAATCCAACAAGCACCTCAATATGCTGCTGAGGTGGTTGGGCAAGTAGGATTAAAGCAATTAGCTTTAGATCTTTATGGTGATAATGATCCTGCTAAGATAATGTTTAAGCATACAGTGTTTGAGATTACTAAACAAAATCAGGAATACCAAATGCGAGTACGATTACCAATGCTAGACCGTAAAAAGATGCGTATTCGCAATACAGGTAGCGAATTAGTTTTACAAATAGAAAACCAACGTCGCATTATTAGCCTACCTTCAGCAATGGTTGGTTATAAGCCTGTTCGAGCTAATTATGAGCAAGATTATTTGGTTGTGCAATTTGCTAAAATAAACACTCCTGTTCATCCACAAAACCAAGAGACAACTCAATCGCATATAGAAGCCCAAGAAGCCCAAGAAGCCTAAGAAGCCCAAGAAGCCCAAAGTATTACTAGTGAAAATAATGTATCTGAAACCTTACAAAGCCAAGAGGTTGTTAGGTAGAATTCCTATAGTAGGAGGTATAGATGCTTTAAGGATACTTTACTTTTGATTATTAGAATTTCTTTAAGAGCAAGGTTCTGACTTTAGCTAAAGTGACTGGTAGTTTTGTGCTTGACTATTTTCTGTCTTTTCCACTCCTATACGCCATAAGTTGTCTATGCTAAACTAAGCGCAATTTTATTACTTCCAGCAAAACTTTGGTGTTCAAAAAAATGAAATACTGTCCTATTTGTAAAGCTTGTTATGAGGATGCTGAGGATCGTTGTACAAAAGATAGAATTTTTTTAATTGAAGCCTTTCCTGGTCAGCGATTGGTTGATAAATATCGAATAGACGCTTTAATTGGTCAGGGCGGTATGGGTGCAGTTTATAGGGCTACGCATTTAGAATTAGATCGTGTAGTTGCCCTAAAAGTAGTTTTACCAGATTATGTTTCTAGTAGCGAGACTTTAGAGCGTTTTCGCCGCGAAGCTAGGGCAGCAGCACGACTTAATCATCCTAGTGTAATTACTATTTATGATTTTGGGGTACTAGAAAATGGTCGCGCTTATTTAGCTATGGAACTCCTTGATGGAAGGTCTTTGCGTGATGAAATTGAAAAATTAGGTATTATTTCACCAAAACGGACATTAGAAATCTTAAAACCTGTTTGCGAAGCTGTCCAAGCTGCTCATAATGCTGGGGTAATACATAGAGACTTAAAACCAGATAATATAATTTTAGAATCCTCAGAAATAGGACAAGAGCTTGTTAAAGTAGTAGATTTTGGTATTGCAAAATTAAAAGAAAAATCAGGTAAATCGCTAAGCTTAACTGGGCCAGGTTTAGTAATGGGCACACCTCATTATATGTCCCCAGAACAATGTAAAGGAGAGGAATTAGATACTCGTTCAGATATTTATAGTTTAGGGGTAATGCTTTATGAAATGTTGGCCGGTCAAGTCCCTTTTGATGCACCTACGCCATCGGCGGTAATTATTCAACATGCTATTGACCCGCCACGACGTTTAAGCCTAATACGGCGTGATATAAAGATTGAAATAGAAGAAGTTATAATGAAATCTCTAACCAAAAGCCGTCATACTCGCCAACAAACCGTAATGCAGCTATATCTAGAACTTGAAAAAGCGATTTCATCTCCTAAGCCACAAAGTATTTTTCCTAGTCCTGCTCCAACAAATACACCTATTCCACCACTACCACCACGATCCTTATCTAGCACTGTGACACCTAAAGATGTAAAAGCCTTATCAGAGGAGGAGCTATTAAAATTCTCACGTAAAGCAGAGACTATTTTAGATAATCGTATTATTGAACCTCCTAGACCAGTGCCACAACTCCAACAAATAGAACAACCTATAAAACAACAAGTACAACAACAAGTAGAGCAGTCTGTAGAAATAAGCTTACCTACAGAGTTATCTGCTACTGAGCTTATTTCAGAAGATAATCCTCTTTCTCTAACTATAGAGCAAGTAATCGAGCGTCCTATAACATTAGGAGAGCCAAATGGGTTCTTAGAAGAGGAAAGGTTAGAAGTAAACAAAGTAAATGATTTAGACCTAGAAGCAAGTGAATTACTTGCGCATACAAGTAGTTATAATGGAGAGGTTAAGCTGCAAGAAGTAGCTGTACTACAAGGACATGAGCATGTAGTCAAAGCAGTTGGTTATACTCCTAATGGTAAATACTTGGTTTCTAGTAGCGCAGATGGAACTATTAAAATTTGGGACTTAAAGAAAAAGAGAGTTAGAGGTGCCCTACATGGACATGAATTAGCAGTTAATGCTTTGGCGATTTCACCAAATGGAGCATTACTAGCTTCAACGAGTTCTGATGGTTCAGTAAGAATTTGGGATTTAGTAAGCGAAAAAGAAATTACTAGTTTTGATAAATATCAAGGTTCTCTACGTTCAGTAGCTATTTCTCCTAATAACCGATTACTTGTGCTAGCAAATGATGCCAGGATTGAGCTTTGGGATATTCTTAGCAGACAAAAACAAGCTGTTTTTGAAGGACATATACGCTTAGTAGAAGCACTAGAATTTTCTCATGATGGTAACTTCCTAGTTTCTGGTGGAGTTGATGAAACTATTAAGATTTGGGATATAAATAAAAAGTCTTTAGTAGGAACAATTTCCTGTCCAAACCATTGTGTTAATACTTTGTCTAATTCTGTAGATGGTATATTAGCTACTGGTAGTAAAGATTACACTATTCGTCTTTGGGATATTGCTAGTCGCACAGAACTAGCAGTTTTAGAAGGGCATAAGGCTTCTATACGAACTATTGCTTTTTCTGCTAGAGGAGATTACTTGGTTTCAGGTGATTGGGATGGAGTAATAAAATTATGGGATACTTCTACAGGCGTATCTATATTTAGTATTCAAGCACATGAAAGCGCGATACTAACAGTGGCTTTTTCTCCTGATGAAAAGCAGGTAGCTTCAGCAGGCTATGACCAAATTATTAAACTGTGGAATGTAGAAGGCTTAGCAGATATCTAGTTATCATTAGACAAATCAATAACTTAAAACCATTTTATTTTCATTTAATTACTGTTAAATGATTTTTGGAGGGCAATAATGAAAAAAATAAAAACAGTTGGTCTAGCTTTATTACTAGCCTCAACTCTTTCTTTACCAATACCAATAATATCAAAAATATCAAAAGCGGATAATACTATGAATTCACCCAATGAGATACAAAAACAATTTCCTTGGATAAAAGAAGTAACTAGCGAACTAGAAAAAGAATTAATTGCTAAGTATGGAGAAACAGAACGCTTACGCTTAGAGCGAGGTATAAAACAAGTAGCAAGCTTTTGGCAGCCAGAGGATGGGGACAAAGAAGTTTTTCAAGAGTTTGTTAAATCAAACTTTGCTGGTGATAAAGACACGCTAGATCAATTGTTTAAGCGTTTTGAACAGAACCTAGAACAACTTGATGGACATATGCATGAAATCAATAGAGAATTTCGTAACCAGTCAGATTTAGATGTTGGGGCAATTATGTCTTTTGA
>JAHFUF010000480.1 GCA_023265235.1 Blastocatellia bacterium | reverse complement strand
CGGTAAATCTACTACTTTGGCGGCAATGATCAATTATATTAATGAAAGCCGTGAGGCACATATTCTTTCTATTGAAGACC
This sequence comes from Blastocatellia bacterium, assembly GCA_023265235.1. Lineage (GTDB taxonomy): Bacteria > Acidobacteriota > Blastocatellia > Chloracidobacteriales > JADJPF01 > JADJPF01. The sequence continues at coordinate 4,581 of JAHFUF010000480.1, read as the reverse complement.
CTATAGAATTTGTTCATCAAAATAAACGTGCCCTAGTTACTCAACGAGAAGTAGGACATCACACAGAAAACTTTAATGTGGCTTTGAAAGTAGCAGGACGACAAGACCCAGATATTGTGTTAGTAGGCGAACTAAGAGATTTAGAGACAATTTCTCTAGCACTTACGCTTTCCTCTTTTGGTATTTTGGTATTTGGCACACTGCACACTAATAGTGCTATGAAAACAGTCGATCGTATTATTGACGTTTACCCACCAGAGGAACAACCCCAAATTCGTGCTATGCTTTCTGACGCGCTACGTGGAGTAGTTGCTCAACAACTGCTACGTACAGCAGATGATAAGTCAAGAATAGCTTCGGTAGAAATCCTAGTAGGAAGCCCCGCCTTAGCAAATATTATTCGTGAGGGTAAAACAAACCTAATTATTTCTTATATGCAAGCTGGTGCAGCAGAAGGAATGCAAACAATGGATCAAGCCTTGATTAAATTAGTAAACGAGGGGCGCGTTAGTTTAGAAACTGCACTGGAAAAATGTCAAGATCGTAACCTAGTTCAATCTAAGTGCAGAGGGTAATATTAAGCTTTAGTACTTTAGTACTCTAAAAATAATATGAAAACAATTGCTGCTCGTATTTTAGATCAAATGAAGATTGTTTATGAGCTAAAGGATTATGAAGTTAATGAGGATGAATTAGACGCCCGCCTTGTAGCCAAGAAAATTGATTGGCCTGCTGAGCAAGTTTTTAAAACCTTAGTAGCTCGTAGTAGTCATGGCACCGTATTAATGGCTTGTGTTCCAGCAACTAGCGAGTTAAATTTGAAAGCTCTCGCGCAAATACTTGGGGATAAACGAGTAGATTTAATTCCTGTTAAAGAAATACAACAACTTACAGGTTATATTCGTGGAGGCGTATCTCCCTTAGGAGTAAAAAAGCGATACCCATTATATTTAGACGATTCGGCACTAAACTACAACAAAATTAGTATTAGTGCGGGAAAACGTGGATTACAAATATTAATTGCCCCTAAAGATTTACAAACAGCAACACAAGCAATTGTCGCAAAAATTGCGATAGAATAAACCTAAGTTAACCTAGGGCTTTGTCCTAGCTCTAAAGATCTAGATTAATGGTAGATATGTTACCCAAAAAAGCTATTTTTATTACTACTAAAAGGGTTCGATTGAGTTTTTCTCAAGTTTATAGGTATTATTTTCTTTAGCATTATATTATAATGATGCGGATTTTGGCTTTTCTTATAATCCATTGAGAAAAACTTTATAAAATAAAATAATTAAAAATAAATTAACTTGACTTGGTATAAACTTTTTCAGCTGGGCTTTAACTATTAAGTAGTATAGAGTGGTTAAGCTCTAAATATTGAGTTGCTGGTAAATATCCCTAAAATAAGCTTAAGAACGTTTTGTCAACAACCTTCGTTGCTTGTCTTGTTGTATTTCTGAGGAGAAGCCAATATGTTCGTAAAATTGAAATATCTCAATGGGACACATCCCGGTAGTACAAAAGAGTTCACTCAACCGGTAATAAAAGTTGGACGCGCACCTAGTTGTGATTTCGCGCTTTATGACAATACTGGACGACACTCAATTGCTTCACGCATACATGCAGAACTACGTTGTGAAGATAATCAGCTTTTTCTTTGTGATCTAAACAGCAGTAATGGTACTTTTGTTAATGGTGAGCGAATTAAGAAAGTCCCGTTAAAAAACGGTGACATGCTTACTTTTGGGCCTGATGGTTTAGAATTACAAGTTAATTTCCTTATCTCTTCAAAAGACGAAACAGAATTTCTTTCTTCCTGCCCACTATTTCAAGACTTACCTTGGGAAGTTTTATATGAAATCACCCGCCGAGGTGATATTAGGCATATGGCTGCGGGAAGCTATCTTTTCCGTGCTGGAGAAACCTGTAACACTCTTTATGTAATCTATAGCGGATTGGTAGAAATTTCTGCTGTGCGTGACTCTACTAGTAAGCTTACTATTATAGGGTTTTTGGCTAGCGGTGAATCTTTAGGCGAATCACTGGCTTTAATTGGTGGGGTGCATCGTACTGAAGCTAAATTAGAGGAAGCCGCAGAGATTTTTACTTTAGGAGCAGAGGCTCTAAGAGAATTAATTCATACAATTCCAGATTTTGCATTAAGATTTACAATGGCCTTATGTAATAAACTGGCTGCTAGTGAAGGTCAATTGCAATCACGCCATAATAAACGCCACTTACAAGGAGACCTACAACATTTTGATTTAGCCACTATTGTCCAAACCCTCAATGGACTGCGTGAAAGTGGCGTTTTGATGCTTTATCCTAAAATGGACAATGATATTGGAGGTAGTGGAGTAATAGGAGTACTGCCTTTTGCACGAATTTACTTTGAAGCAGGTGAGGCACGCTATATCAAACTTGGTTCGCGTGGTGGTGAGGAAGGATTTTATCAACTCTTCCAAATGCCTCTAGCAGGTAGCTTTACTTTTGTCCAACAAGAAGTGCCAGATGATATGGCATCAACAGATCCTATTCGCATGCCTACTATGAATTTGCTTTTAGAGGCACATAGGCTACAGGACGAACTAGAAACTTTTAAGAATAAACTACCAGAGCTTACTGCTGTTTTTCGCCCTTTGGTCGAACAATTACAATGGTCTGAGGACATAACCTTAGGCTTTGCTAATCAAATTTGGGCTTTGATTTTAAGCGGGGCGACCCTATGTGAAATCTTAGGTAAAACGGATTGTAGCAATTTTACTGCTTATCGACTTTTGATTGACATGATTAGTAAAGGACAAATTAGTGACGAAAAGCTTCCTGCGGATATGTTAATCTCAACTAAAACTATTAGGGTAATGGCTTCTCGTGAAGACTAAACACCAAAATTAAACACTAAACAAAGCAATTCTTCATATTGCTTTGGGCTTTTGGTGCTTCTATAAAAAACTTAGGTGTTATTCTTTTGTTTCCCAAAAAAATGTTTCTACAGGAAATTCAGCACTTAAGATTTCATAAGCTAAATTAAATTTAGCATTATGATGGGCAATTATAATTTGGTGAGAATACATTGAATCTGGGCTAGCAAAATTAACTTCAAAAAAAGGATTACGGCCAGATAATTCAACCTGAACAGTTCTCTTTAATAACCCTCCTCCAAGCACAAAAAACTCTATATAAATATTATTTGCTTCAGCACCAAACATTTGATTTAAGTAATTTCGTAATTTTCCTAGTGCCATAGTGCTATCTGTAGCGTCTGCTGGTAGGATACAAAGAAAAAAGCGATCGACCAAAGCAACTATTAACCATTGGTATTCAGCACGTTTCTGTTGCCTTAATTCTCCTGTTCCAGCAAAAGCAATAGAAAGATTAAATTTATCTTTTGGTTGAATAGGTTGAGCTTTCTTTAATGTTTCTTTTAGTTTTTTATTAGTAGCACCTATTTGTGAAAAATAATTAATGACCATTTGTTGTAAAGGTTCAACTGGTAGATTATTTTCAGTATAGTTGCGTTTGTATTCTAAGACTTGTTGCCAAATATTTTCTAAAATCGATGGATAGGTAAGAATTTGTTCTCGATCAGTAGGGCTGGAAAAAATTTCTTCTGCTAACTTACGGGCAGTCATTACATTATGAATAACCAAGCGTCGCCGATTTTGACGCATTAAAGTTAAGGATTTTAGTAGATTAAGGCTATTGTCCTGCGATTGACCAAGAAAATTAGTATAGAAGTCTAGAAAAATTTGACAATCATGCTCAGATAAAGGGGTATCGTAAATTTTAGGAGTTTCTCGGCTCACGTTTTTTTAAGGCTCTAGATTTTTAGGATTGTAAACTATAAGCTAAGCCTAATAGCAAATCCTTTGTCAATAGGACTGTGCCATTTAAGCTTAGCTGTGAGCAATATTTTCTTTCATAACAATTTTTACAGAGTTATTTATTTTTACAACAAATTTTATTTACTAGGATCATCATCTAGTGCTAGCAAGAAATTGACTAAATTATCTACATCCTCTTGTTTAAATGATCCCTTACCAATGGGCTTAGGCATACCTGCGGCAACAAAAAAGTTGTGTCCTTCTCCTGTGATAGCAATACTAGATGGAGTTTGGCCTGTGCGGGAAAAAGGAATCTTTTGTGTTTTATTTGACTGTATTACTTTGGCCTTTAATTCTGGATTAAGCATTATTTCTAGGCTAGCTCTAGGCTCAGGTTCAATGCCAGAAAAGAGTGTATTGACAACACCAAAAATATCAATTGGGCCACCTGCTTTGCTACGTGCTGCTGCCATACCGCCATCATGTAAATAAGGAGCAGTGGCAAATAAAAACCTTTTAGCTTGAGTTTTATAACCAACAACAGAAGTTGTGCCTAATACACTAGAAAGTGCCTTAAAAGGCGAGCTATCTTTTGCCCTAGTAGGCTCTGTGCCAATATCTTCAAGCCGTGTAATGGTGTTAGCTGTGAAAAATGGGCCAGGATGACAACGTAGACAATCTGCTTCAATAAAAACTCTTGCTCCTTTTAATACTGAACCACTAGATATCGCTTGTTTGTATTCTGGACTATCAT
>JAHFUF010000479.1 GCA_023265235.1 Blastocatellia bacterium | reverse complement strand
AAATTCGCTAAAGTATAAACTTGATGTTTAACTTTTACAATTAAAAACTTATGGCTAAAGCCGCTTTTAGCTTTCGAGAAACTCGCCTATCTACACGCCTTGAAAGGCGGTAGCTTGCGGCACGCTTTAGGAACTGTCAAGATTTCCACCAAAAATTATTCAAGAAAAACCTATCAGGAATTTTTTTTGGTAAAAGGAGAAAAAATCATAAAAAAAGGTTGACAATGGCAAGCTAGATGAGTAATATGTGGAACTTCCGGCCAGGTAGCTCAGTTGGTAGAGCAGCGGACTGAAAATCCGCGTGTCGGCGGTTCAATTCCGTCCCTGGCCATCAATTAAATCAAATACTTACAGCCGCTAATAAGCGGCTGTTTTAGTTTATAAACACATTTAAGGACACATAGAGTAATATTAATAAAAATTTTTCTTTGTAGGAACACAACGGCTTTAACGAAACTAATCAAAATATACAGCAACAAAAATTATTAGTAAAAAGAACATGCTTTAGCGGTTTAAGCTATGCTCAAAACCTCTCAATAACTATAATGCCATACTATATTTTACAAGATCTAAAAAGTATTTTTACTATCTATTGAAAATACAGGTACGCCTAATAAAACATCTATGGATGCACTTACAAACTATATTACTAATTTACTAGATATACATTCTTCTGGGGCTGGTGTAAAAGAAACTTCTTATTATGGTGCTTTAGAGCAGCTATTCAATGAAGTCGGCAACCTGTTAAAACCAAGAGTTCGTTTTATTCCTCAACTTCAAAACCTAGGTGCTGGTTCTCCCGATGGAGGATTTTATACATCTGAACAGTTTCAAAAATACTCAGAAAAACAGCCTATTGCAGGACAATTGCCATCGCGTGGTGTTATCGAAGTTAAACCAACAACTGATGATACATTAGTAATAGCAGAAAGTAGTCAAGTTTCTCGTTATTGGCAAAAATACCGCCAAGTACTTGTAACTAATTACCGTGATTTTGTTCTTATAGGACAAGATAATAATGGTAACGCTATCAAGCTAGAAACTTATAGACTAGCTGAAGATGAAAAAAAATTTTGGACAAATGCAAATAACCCCTACAAAGTAGCTGAAATACATAGCAGTCGATTTGTTGAGTATTTAAAACGAGTTATGTTATATGCTGCTCCAATAGCTTCACCAGCCGATGTAGCTTGGTTTTTAGCTTCTTATGCACGAGATGCAAAAGATCGAATAGATCAACAAAGCAATTTACCGGCTCTATCAAATTTACGCACAGCTTTGGAGCAGGCATTAGGTATTCGTTTTGAAGGAGAAAAAGGAGAGAGGTTTTTCCGTTCAACATTAGTTCAAACACTTTTCTATGGTATTTTTTCAGCTTGGGTTTTATGGAGCAAAGAACATAGTCCAACAGATAAACAAGCTAAGTTTGACTGGCATACAGCAGCTTGGAAGCTACGTGTACCTATGATTCGTGCCTTGTTTGAACAAATCGCTACACCATCAAAATTAAAACCATTAGGACTAATTGAAGTACTTAACTGGACTGGGGCTGTACTTAATCGCGTAGTTCGTGAAGAATTCTTTGCCAAGTTTGAAGAGGAAAATGCTGTTCAATATTTCTATGAACCCTTCCTGCAAGCTTTTGACCCTGAATTGCGTAAAGACCTTGGCGTTTGGTATACGCCAAAGGAAATTGTTAAATATATGGTTTCACGAGTAGACACTGTACTGCGTGAAGAATTAGATATAGAAGATGGATTAGCAGATGAGCGAGTTTTTGTACTTGATCCTTCTTGTGGTACAGGGGCTTATTTAGTTGAAGTTTTGCGCTGTATAAATAACACTTTGCAAGCAAAAGGAACAGATGCACTTGGTAGTTATGATTTAAAGAAAGCAGCTATAAACCGTATTTTTGGCTTTGAAATATTACCTGCTCCATTTGTTGTAGCGCACTTACAACTAGGTTTATTACTACAGCAGCTAGGAGTGTCCTTAAGTGATGAACAAGACGAGAGAGTAGGAGTTTATCTAACTAATGCACTAACGGGGTGGGAGCCAGCCAAAGAACCTAAAACACAGCTATTATTTCCTGAAATGGAAGAAGAGCGAGATCGAGCAGAAGATGTTAAGCGTGACAAACCCATTTTAGTAATTCTTGGTAACCCTCCGTATAATGCTTTTGCTGGTATTAGCCCTATAGAAGAACAAGGGTTAGTTGAGCCTTATAAAAAAGGGTTAATTACGGAATGGGGGATTAAAAAATTTAACCTTGACGACCTATACGTAAGGTTTTTCCGTTTAGCTGAACGCCGAATAGCGGAAAAGTCTGGTAAAGGAATTGTTTGTTATATCTCAAACTTTTCTTTTCTTAGCGATCCTTCATTTGTTGTTATGCGACAAAGATTTACTCATGAATTTGATAAACTGTGGTTTGATTGTATGAACGGAGATAGTAGAGAAACAGGAAAACTTACCCCTGAAGGTAAGCCAGATCCAAGTATTTTCTCCACAGAATATAACCGCGAAGGTATTAAGCTTGGTACTGTAGTTACTCTTATGGTACGTAAAGATAAACGAGATTTACAGCCATCTATTCTTTTTCGCCATTTTTGGGGTTCTTCAAAACGAGCAGAGCTTACTAATAGTTTGCAGGTTAAGGACTTTAATACTTCTTACCAAAAAACTATTCCTGTCAAAACTAACCGTTTTTCATTTCGCCCTAGTGAAGTAAAAAAAGATTATCTTTCTTGGCCTAGTCTATTAGAAATCTGCAAAGAAAACCAATACTTACAAGGAATGGATGAAGATAGGGCTAATGCTTTAATAGATTTTTCCTCTAAGGATCTATCTATAAGAATGGAGATGTATTTCAATCCATCTGTGGAATGGAAAAGCTTTGTTGCACTAGGAACAGGTCTTAGTAGACAAAGTGCCGCCTTCATTCCAGAGAAGGTACGAACCAAAGTACAAAAAGAAGAGCAGTTTCAAAAAGAAAATATCTCCCGTTATCTATTTCGGCCTTATGACATGCGTTGGTGCTACTACACAGGTATTCCAAACGTTTGGAAACGTGCTCGTCCTGATTTATGGAAACACAATTTCAAAGGAAATATGTTCTTACTTAGTAGAGCTACGAGAGTAACTGATCCAGAAGGCATACCAATTCTTTTTGCAAACAATTTAATTGCCCGTGATGCAATGCGGGGTCACGCAGTGGCTTTTCCTATTCGTATTATTGAAAACTCTACTCCAAAAAGTAAAAAAGACCAGCAACAATCTTTTCTTGCACAGGAAAAAATAATAATCAAAGCCAATTTTTCAAAATCGACTCGAACTTATTTAGGGAGCTTAGGTTTTAGTAATCTTGATGAGTCTAGTATAGCTTCATTAATGTGGATGCATGTGTTAGCAATAGGATATTCTTCAGCTTATCTCACAGAAAATGTAGATGGCATCCGTCAGGACTGGCCTCATATTCCTTTACCTAATAGTAAAGAGCTATTAATGGCTTCTGCTCAGTTAGGACAAGACATAGCATCTTTGCTAGATCTAGAATCTTCAATAAAAGGTATTTCTACAGGAAATATACGTTCAGAATTGAAACCTATAGGTGTAATTTCTAGCACTCAAGGAGCAAAATTAAACCCTGATGCTGGAGACTTGGAGATCTCTGCTGGTTGGGGACATGAAGGTAAAGAAGGCGTTACAATGCCAGGAAGAGGGAAGTATATTAAGCGAGATTATACAGCACAAGAACTTGATTCAATAAGGCAAGGTGTTGAACTGTCAGGATTAACACTTGAACAGGCAATGCAAGTTTTGGGACAAACAACTCTCGATATTTACCTTAATGATAATGCCTGCTGGAAAAATATCCCTAGCAAAACTTGGGATTATGTTATTGGAGGATATCAAGTAATTAAGAAGTGGTTAAGCTATCGTGAAAATACTTTGTTGAACAGAAGTTTAACAGTTGATGAAGTCAGAGAAGTCACAAGTATAGCTCGGCGCATTACAGCTATTTTACTATTGGAACCACAGCTAAATGAAAACTACAATTTAGCTAAACAAAATACTTATGACTGGAATAGAGAGTAAAAGGCTATTGATTATACTTGCGCACATATACTTTTCCATTGTAGCCATACTCAATATCTGAATTATTTGTATATAGCCCTAAATAGAACCCCATTAAAACAAATAAATTTTACCCAACTAATCTGCCATCCAAAAAAACACTATAGTCATTCGTTTAGTTATTGGATCTATTCCAAAATAACTAGTGGCAGAATGGACTAAATCTGCCCTATAAACAATTACTCTATTAAAGACATTTTCTACGGCTAAATCTTCTTGCCACGCTTCTAGAGGTAATTTACTAACCCCTAAAGCCTCTCTTAGGTTTGCATAAGGTGATGGGCAGCTATTACCACCTAACTCACCATTAGGAAAGCGAAATCGATAAAAAGATGTTCCTGCTTGTTTAGGAGCATTAGGAGTTAAGTAAACAACTCCAGCAAAACGACAGAGTTTACGCGAGTCTGTATGAGGACGTGGGCCAGATTCTTTTTCTCCTACTAATTGAACATAGTTATGAGAAAGAGAGCCTTCTCCTTCAACTGATACTTGCCAAAGCTTTTTTACTCCTGTTTGTCTTTTTACCCAACTT
>JAHFUF010000478.1 GCA_023265235.1 Blastocatellia bacterium | reverse complement strand
ATAAAGAAGGGCAGATACCATGTGCGCCAGGTTAACACTAACACATTATGTTTCAATGAGTTAGTTCTTAAGTCACGAAGTGACGAAATAATTGTAGCCCAGTGCGTAAGCGCTGGGTATTGTAATAATACTGGATAGAGCCACAAAGTGGCGAAAGAATAGTCTTATAAATACCTAATCTTGTTATTTACTCTTTCGCCGCTACGCGGCTTTGACTAGGACTAACCCCGTACCTAGGGCTTACGCCCTAGGCTACAATTCTTGCGCTACTTCGTAGCTAAGAGTTTACTATTTTGCTCATTATAAAGATCTTGTTGCCTAACCTGGCGCACATGGGGTAGATACATAGGTCTGCTCCTACTATTTTAATATTGCTTTTATGCGATTAACTACTTCTCTAGGGGCAAAAGGTTTACCAATATAATCAGTCGCGCCTTCTCTAAAGCCGCGTGTACGGTCATCTTCAGCAATTTTAGCTGTTACCATTACTACAGGAATATGTTTGGTTTCTTGGGTTATTTTAATATTCCTTAAGGTCTGCCATCCATCCATTATTGGCATCATTACGTCTAGTAACACTAAATCAGGAAGTTCTATTTTTAATTTATTAAGTGCCTCTTGGCCATTAGAAGCTGTAAGGATATTGAATCCTTCTCCGCCAAGAATGATTTCCATTAGATCTAGTAGATCTTGTTCATCATCTACGACCAAGATCGTTTTGCTCATAAATTATTTCACCCGTAAATTAAGTTTATTAATAATAGTATAAAAATAGTATAAACAATTATCAGAGGGCTAAGTATTAGCATATTACTGACCTAATGACCAACAATACTTTTGACTTCAACCATTAAATCTTTTATTTCAAAGGGTTTGACAATATAATCTCTAGCTCCAAGCTCGTAACCTCGACGTATATCTTCTTCTTCACCTTTAGCAGAAACCAAAATAATAGGGATAGGTGCAGTTAAAGGATCAGACTTAAGTGTAGCCATTACATCCCAACCAGATTGATCAGGCATCATTATATCTAAGAGAATTAAATCTGGGCGGACAGGTTCACGTTTGAGGATAGCAAAAGCAGTATTTCCATCAGAAGCTGAGAGTGTATTAAATCCTTCTACTGTAAGACGATCACAAATCATTTTTCTAACATCAGACTCATCATCTACTACCATAACTGTTGGTCTATTAGAAACACCTGGACTTTTTATTGACAAGCTACGGTTGATTTTTGCTTTTAAGTACTTTAAGTCTACAGGTTTAATTATATGATCGATTGCTCCCATTTTAATGCTTTCTTGGGGATCAGTTAGTACAGACATTATTATTACAGGAATATCTTTAGTATTCTCATCTTGTTTTAAGCAAGATAGTACTTCAAAGCCATTAATGTCAGGTAATTTAACATCTAGTATTATTAAATCTGGTAAATGATGACGAGCAATACGCAAGCCTTCTTCACCATTGCCTGTATCTATTACATTATAACCTTCCTTAATCAAGGAAATCTTAAGCATATCGTTAATATCTGGTTCATCATCAACGATTTCAATTAAATAGGATTTCCTGTTATCTATTAGCGATAAACCTGTATCTTCTGTGTATTCAACAGTATTGGCTAGATTTAGTGTAAAAGTAAAAGTTGAACCAACATTTTCTTGGCTTTTCACTTTAATAGTAGTTTTATGTGCATCAATAATATTTTTTACTAGAGCTAGCCCTAAGCCAATACCTCCATATTTACGTGTAGTAGAGCTATCACCTTGGTAAAAACGATCAAAAATTTTATCAATTTTATCTTTACTTATTCCAACACCATTATCAGAAATGGAAATTGTTACTTGTTTTTCCAAGAGTTGCCCAACTATGTTTATTTTCCCACCTTCATTAGTAAACTTTATAGCGTTGGAAATTAAATTATCAAGAACTTGAGTAATACGGTCACGATCACCAGAAACTAGTGGTAGAGAGTCAATTCCTTGAATATTTAAGGTAAGCTCTTTCTTTTCTATTATGGGTTTTAGCGTAAGTAGGCTTTGGTCTAAAGCTCTTACTAGCTTGAATGGCTGAACACTAACAGGGATAGTACCAGCCTCTATTCGAGAAAAGTCTAGTAGGGCATTAATATAGGTAGTTAAGCGCTCGACATTACGTTGCATAGTGCGTAAAGCACGTTCCTGACCAGTATTAATTGGCCCAACCATTTGTTCAAGCAAATATTCGTTATAGCCTTTAATTGCAGAAAGTGGAGTGCGTAATTCGTGAGAGAGAGTTTGTAAAAACTCTGATTTCATACGGTCTAGTTGTTTTAATTCTTCATTGGCTTGCGCTAGTTGCCTATTAGCTTCTGCTAGTTGGTCATTAGCACTTTCAAGCTTATCGTTAATTATTTCAAGTTTTTTGTTGGTTTTAGCTAATTCTTTGTTAGAGCCTTCTAGCTGTTGATTTGAGTATTGTAGTTTTGCTTGAGATTCCTGTAACTGTTTATTGGTGCTGGCTAGACGGGCATTAGATTGTTCTAGTTTAATATTTGTATCCTGGAGTTTTGCTCTAGAATCCTCTAATTTGGAGATGTTAATTTTTAACTGGTCAGTCATGAAGTTAAAATTACGTGCCAAGTCTTCTAGTTCATCTTTAGTTTGAATATTTAGTTTTTGATCATAATCACCTTGTGCAATTGCAGAGGTACCTAAAATCATTTGATCTATAGGCTGAGTAATACGCCGAGCAATAAAAACAGCTACACCTATAGAAATCAAAATCCCAATAATAGTGATTATTGTCATCTGTAACCCAGAACTAATCATTTCTTTTCTAAGTGATTCATAAGAAATAACATAACGAATTAGAAAAGGAATGTGCCCTGTAGCGTCAATATAAGGGTCCATTATGGTTAGTATTTCTGTTCCAGTTTTATCTCTTTCCTTTTGTTTAGAAAATCGTAGTCTACTAGCAATTTCTTTTATTTCATAAGGTACAGCTTGGCCAGTACCTTGAATGGACTTAAAAGCACCATCTAATTGTTGGTTGTTTGAATCAAAAAGTATTTTTCCTTCTGTATCTATTAAGGCTACTTGGGCTATATCCTGTGTTTTTTTTATTTGGCTGGAAACTAGGTCTCGAAACTTAAATGCTTCGCTAGAAGAATATTTTAGGTAAGCTTCACCAATAGTAGCAGTACTAAGTTGAGCAAAACTAGTAGCATGATTATCAATATCAACCTCAATGTCACCAATTCTAGTATAAGTAATTACTATTGCATAACTAATCAATAAGGTAGCCACTAATGCTGTTAGGGTAATGGCAAACTTAAAAGACAAACTATAATGGACAGGGAGTTTCTGTATTTTGTCCGCTTTTGTAACCGATGACATTTAGAAATCCTCGCGTGGATAATGGTTTTGAGGATTGATTTCTGAGCACTTTGTTTTAAATGCTGATATATTAACATTAATAACTAGTTGGTCAAGGGCAGATTAATGCAATATTAATCTTAATAAAATTAAGAATCTTTATGGAGATAAATGTTTTGTCGAATTTGCGAAAAAATTCTTGCCAAGTATTTAGCTGTAGTGTATTTACTGTACGGTGTGACAAATATTTTATTGCTAAGACTAATGACATACACAATTTTTTTATTATTGAACCTACTAATTGGGTAAATACTATTGCAATTACTGATAATCAAGAAGTAATTCTAGTGAAACAATATCGATATGGTATAGAAAAAATCACTCTAGAAATCCCTGGAGGGATGATTGATAAAGAAGAATTGCCTGAAATAGCAGCACAACGAGAGTTGTTAGAAGAAACTGGCTATAAAGCAAAAAGCTGGCAACTAATAGGAATAACTGATCCTAATCCAGCAATACAAAACAATAAATGCTATATATTTTTAGCTACAGGACTAGAATTTACTACAGATCCTAAACTAGATAATACTGAAGAAATCGAAGTTGTTACTGTTGCGTTAAATAAAATCCCAGAAATGATCCAGCAAGGAAAAATAACTCATTCATTAGTAATTACAGCATTTTATTATTACAACTTACTTAAAGAAAAATAGCTTAAATTGCTTAAGTTTAATAGCAGGTTAAACTGTTTGGCTATGACTGACCAATCATAATTTAAGGCTACTTTTCTAACAGAAGTAGCCATTGTATTTCGTGTTGCATCATCGGCTAAAAGTGTAAGAATTTTTTCTCTTAGTTCTGTTTCATCCTCTGGTTTACATAAAAATCCTAGTTCACCATCAATAACTAGTTCTTTTAGTCCTCCTACACCTGAAGCTATTACAGGTTTGCCGCAAGCAAAAGCTTCTAGACAAACTACAGGGGTTCCTTCTGTGCGACCATCAGGCAGTATAATAGAAGGAATTACCACAAGATCACAAGATTGTATTAGGTTAAGTTTTTCTTCTCCTAGGGTTATGCCTAGAAATTTTGTTGGCGCATTTAAGCTAGTAGCAAGTTGCTCTAAATTTTTTTTTTCCTCACCATCACCAGCAATTAATAGCGTCAAGTTTTCACAATTGCTTAAGGCTTTTATCAAAACGTCTACTCCTTTTATTTTTGCTAAACGACCAAGAAATAATACTTTTTTTAATATATCTGTTTTGAAATCAGACTTTGGTTGATAGAAAGAACAATTTATTCCCATAGGGATTACAACAGTTTTAG
>JAHFUF010000477.1 GCA_023265235.1 Blastocatellia bacterium | reverse complement strand
TCTTTGTTTACGTTGTTCAGGGAACATAATTAAGATATGGCGAGCACGAGTTTCTGCATAATTTCCTTTAACAGCTTCAAACTCTTTGTTTATTTCTTCATCAGTAACTGGAAGTACTCCACGCAGTTGTTGTTGAGCACGAACTGCTAAATAGGAAGCACGTTGTATTTTAAAGGTCATTTGATAACCAGGATCTTTTTCTATGCCAGCTTTTTTAGCACGATCAAGTAAGATCATCAGTTCAGCAAATTGAGGTTTAATTGCCTCACGTTGCGCTTCAGGAACTGTTTTTAGACGAGGGCTGCTTGCAATAAATTCATCAAATGCAGTAGGAGATTTTTTAAGAAACTGCTGTTTTTCTTCCTCAGAAACTTGTATTAAGGTTGCGTTTTCGGCCCCTTTAAGACTGCGAAAAACTCCTGCTAATGCGACTTTTTCCATTATTGCTAGTTCTGATTGGGCATCTGGTGCAGTTGCCAGCCCCATTTTTTCTGCTTCTAGGCTAAGAATAAACATTTCTTTTAGATTATCGACTAAAGCTTTTTTAGCTTCTGGTTGGGTAGACATGCCACGTAATTGTTCTGGAGGCAACATCTTAAACCAACTTTCCATATCTTTAGCTGTGATATTGAGTTTACCACCACCAAGAGACTGATTTTGGGCTATTAACATACCACCTGCAATTAAAATGACAATAAAAAATGCGATTAATGGCTTAATATTCAAGGCTATCTCCTTCGGTTTTTTGAACCAATTCTATTAAAACTCCAGCAGTAGATTTAGGATGAACAAAAGCAATTAGATGCCCTCCGGCACCTGGTTTTGGTTGTTCATCAATTAACTGTATCCCATCTGCTTTCATTTCTGCTAACTTTGCAACAATATCATCAACTTCAATACAAATATGATGTATTCCTGCTCCACGCTTTTCAATAAAACGTGCTATAGGAGAAGATGGGTCAATCGCTTGGAGTAATTCCACGCGGCTTTCTCCTATTGGAAGCATAGCTATTTCTACACCTTGGTCTGCTACTATTTCTCTACCACTGATTGATAAACCTAGAGTCTCTTGATAGAACTTTAATGATTCTTCCAGTGATTTTACAGCAATACCTAAATGATTGATTTTCATAGTTTTATAAATTTTATAAATTTAGTCTAGCACAAATTTCTTCGACAATTGAATATGGATCACGTTTGTGAGAGGCTACTTCTTTAGCAAAAAGAGTAAGCTCATTTTCTGAAAGTGCTTTAGATAACGCTTTAGCCAGTAGCCTTTCCCTAAGTATCTCTATAATTCGTTGCTCAGAAACATGTTTACGTTTTTCAAATTTAGCATTATCACGTTTTTGTTGAAACTCACAATAACTAGAAATCGCGCTATCAAGCTCTTGAATTCCTATAGCCTGAATTGCGACCGTTTTAATAATTGGTGGCACCCAAGTATCACTACGTTCAGTAATGCTTAATAGCGATTCTAACTCTTTTTCTATACGATGAACGCCTTCACGATCAGCTTTATTGATTACGAAAATATCAGCAATTTCCATAATACCAGCTTTAACTGCTTGTATATCATCGCCCATTCCTGGTACTAATACTAGTACACAGACATCAGCAGCTTTAACAATATCAACTTCATCTTGGCCAACACCTACGGTTTCAACAATAATCTTGTCATAACCTGCGGCATCTAGCACTGCAACAGCGTCTGTAGTCGCTCGTGCTAGCCCTCCTAAGTTACCGCGAGTAGCCATACTACGAATAAAAACCTTAGGGTCTAACCCTAGGGCTTGCATTCTGATACGGTCTCCTAAAATTGCCCCACCAGAAAATGGGCTAGAAGGATCAACTGCAATAATACCAACATAATTATCAAGTGTTTGGCGGTAATGAATAGCAAGCCTATCTACTAAGGAGCTTTTACCTGCACCAGGTGAGCCAGTAATACCGATAGTTAAAGCCTTGCCAGTATGAGGAAAGATAGATTGAAGTAAAGGTAATGCGGAGCTAGGGCGATTTTCTACTACAGAAATAGCTCGTGCAATTGCACGCTGTTGCTTTTGTAGAATCCCTGTAATTAACTGTTCTGAATTCAATTGCTAAAATGCCTTACCTAAAAGTTTAACTAAACCAATACCCAATAAAGTATGAAATTAGAGTTATGAATGTTTAAAGATTTCCCTAGAAATCACCATACGTTGAACTTCGCTTGTGCCTTCACCAATAGTGCAAAGTTTGGAGTCGCGCCAATATTTTTCAGCCGGATAATCTTTAGTAAATCCATAGCCACCATGAATTTGGACAGATTCTTCAGACACTTTTACTGCTACTTCAGACGCATAAAGCTTAGCCATAGCAGATTCTTTAGTCACATTTTTACCTTCGTCTTTATGGGCTGCTGCACGCATTATAAGTAGTCGGGCGGCATCAATTTGTGTAGCCATATCAGCTAATTTCCATTGAATTGCTTGATATTCAGAGATTGGACGGCCAAAAGCTTTTCGCTCTTTAGCATACTTTACGGCTGCTTCATAAGCCCCTTGAGCTATGCCAATAGCCATTGCAGCAATAGAAATACGTCCACCATCAAGAATTTTTAATGCATCAACAAAACCTTCTCCCTCTTTGCCAATCATATTGGCAGCAGGAACACGACAGTCTTCTAAGATTAAAGAAGCAGTGTCAGAAGCACGACAACCAAGCTTGTTTTCTTTTTTGCCAGGAGTTAAACCAGGAGTGCCTCTTTCAACAACAAATGCTGAAGCACCATGATTACCTTTGCTGCGATCGGTTAATACCATTACTACATAAGTATCAGCATAGGTGGCATGAGTAATAAAATTTTTTGAACCATTGATTATCCAATAGTCACCATCTTTTACTGCTGTAGTGCGCATTCCTGCTGCGTCTGAACCTGAACTAGGTTCAGTTAAAGCCCATGCTCCTAAATGGTCGCCTTTAGCAAGTGGGGTTACATATTTTTCTTTTTGTTCTTTACTACCACATTGAAAAATATGATTAGTACACAAAGAATTATGTGCTGCAATACCAAGCGCGATTGAGCCATCAACTCGCGCTATTTCTTCAATAATTGTGGCATAGGAGATATAACCCATACCTGCACCACCAAATTCTTCTGGGAAAATAATTCCAGTTAAATTTAATTCTGCTAGTTTAGGTAATAGTTCAGTGGGAAAATGCTGTGCTTCATCCCATTCCATTACATGTGGAGCTATTTCACTTTCGGCAAATTGACGCACAGAACGCTTAACTTGAAGTTGCTCTTCGGTCAACTCAAAATCCATATTTTCCTCCAGAAGATTTTATTTTTGTAGGATTAAAGCGACAGTATTAAGAAAAGAGGATTATACCCTGAAATTATGTTTAGAAAAAAGCCAAAGTTCACTGATGAGACAAAAATAGGGAAGAATAATTTGAATAATTTGAGCAGATTATAAAGGGAAAACAAGCTTAAGATTTGTTTTCCCTAGGATAAATTTAGAAAACTAATTTAATCGCAAATTGGATATTGCGTGACCCACCGCCGCCAAGAAATGGGTTCCCAATACCAACATCAGGAGTTACAGTTAAAGGCAAAAAGCCAATACCGCGTCCGGTTTGTGCATCAATGCCATTAAATCCTGCATCGACAGCAAAGCTTGGTACTAATGGAGAACCAAAGTTTGGATGGTTGAAAATATTGTAAAACTCTGCACGAAATTCTAGTTTGAGTTTCTCGGTTAAAGGCGTAATTTTTGCAATAGAAAAATCAAAGTTTTTGTACTCAGGCCCAGGTAAAGCATTGCGTCCTAGAGTGCCAAAACGTTGTGTACCAGAAAGACAATCTCCAGCACTACCAGAGCCATTAGGGTTTAATACACAAGGAACACGGAATGCAGAAAGATTAAGAAACCTGCCTGGGCCACTAGTTCCAGCAAAAGGATCTCCTACTAGGTCAGGTCTAGGGAAAAACTCACCTGTACCATTAAAATCATCAAAGAAATTAACATTAAATGGGTTACCACTACGTAGTGTGAGCAGCCCACCAATTTGCCAACCACTTGAAAGCTTTTTAAATCGTTTGGTAAAAGCAGGTAACTCATAAGTAAAGTTTAAAACAAATCGATTACGGCTATCAAAGTTTGAATGCGCTCTTTCTAGGTCTGGGCGATTGCTATCATCAGGTTGAGTAGCATTAGGAACATAATCTTGACCATCGCTAGCATTATCAATTGAATGGGAATATGTGTAATTTACTGAAAGAGTTAAACCACGCAAATTACGAGTCCCAAGACTAAGTTGCAAAGAGTTATAGTTAGAAGCAGCAGTAGTTTCTAGCTGGTTTACATAGAAAAATGTTCCGCCAGAAGGAGCAAATGGGCCATTATCAAAAGGTCTAGCTAGAGAAACCAGTGGGTTAGGTTGGTTTATATCACGGTAACGATAGAGTTTACGTCCTTGAGAACCAACATAAGCCGCTTCTACTACTACATTCTTAAATAATGCATGCTGTAAAGTGAGGTTGTAATTTTGTACATAAGGAGTACGTGAGCGTCTATCTACAGCAAAAACATCTGAGTCTGTAAAGCTATTAAAAACAGGTGCGCCAGGCACTAGATTGTTTGTGGCAGAAAAAGAAAATAGTATTGGTGACTCGCCAATAGGATTATAAGCAGGCCCA
>JAHFUF010000476.1 GCA_023265235.1 Blastocatellia bacterium | reverse complement strand
TAGAAGCAAGTCTAGGAAAGTTTATTAGGAACTTCACAGTCTCTTTTCTTTTTTTTATTTTTGTTAAATCATCCTTGTTTTCTTTTATTTATCCAAAAATTAAACTGCCCTAAACATCCCTAATAACATGGGCTTCTTCTTTTTATTAAACTGTTAACTGCGTTTGGCTTTTTATAAAACTTGCTAGTTTTATTATCTAAGTTATAATTTCAGAAAACCATGGAAAATGACAAAATAAGTGCCAAAATACAAAATAAATTCACTAATATTATAGCTCTGCGTTGGTGGTTAGGCTCTTTATTTATACTATTAGCTGCAATTTTTCTTCAAATGTTAGCAAGCCTTTACCCTCAAAAAGTAGAAATTTATTACAGTCGCAAAACCTATCCCTACATAGGACAAACCCTTAGTCTAATTAATAAGCTAGTTTGGTTTTCTTTAGGAGAAGTATTATTAATAACACTGTCCATAGGATTAATAGCTTGGATTATTTGGCAGGTAAAGCAGCTTTATCGAAAACGCATAAATGCTAAAGAGTTATTTGTAAAAACACTCTGGCGTTTTACTAGCATTATTAGTATAGGGTTATTGCTTTTTCTTTCACTTTGGGGGCTAAACTATCAAAAACAACCCCTAGCAGAAATACTTAGCCTAACTCCTCGTAAACCTAACTCAACTGAGCTAATAACAGTTTGTCAAAGCCTTATTACTCAAACTAACCAAAGCTATAAAGAGGCTGTTGGGGCTACACTATCAGAAAGCCAATTACCTATGAATTGGGCTACACTTAACAATATAATTGAAGAATCTTTCCAAAAAGAAACTTTATTAAAAAATATTGTCTCTGGTAGTTATGGCCCAGCCAAAGCAGTTTATTTTTCTAATTTAATGAGCGAGTTTGGGATTTCTGGAGTATTTATTCCATTAACTGGAGAACCAAATGTAAATATAGCTCAAACAGATGCTCCAATACCTTTTACACTGGCGCATGAAAAAGCCCATCAAAGAGGTTTTGCATTAGAAGACGAAGCTAATTTTGTTGCTTTTCTAGTTTCTATAAAATCAGAAAATGCTTATTGTCAATACTCAGGCTATTTAATGGCTACAACATATTTATTAAGCAATTTGTCTGCAATCGCACCAGAGCAATATAAAGAAATGTATCAAAAGCTTGACTCAGGGCCAAAAAACGACCTAAAAGCAATGTATAAATTTTGGTCGCAACACTATGGTAAATTAAGTAGAGCGTCAGAAAAGGTAAATAATACATACTTAAAAGCTAATCGTGTGCAATCAGGTATTAAGAGTTATAACCAGGTTGTAGACCTTATTATCAGCTATTACTTTATTTACCCGCTTAGTAATAGTATTAGTAATAGTAGTATACCTAGAGATAATACACCCTAAAAAATTACAAGAATTTAGTTCATCCCTATAAAAACTCATTTATTAGGTGACAATGTTTTCTTTAAATACTGATAATAGATTGTTATGGATTTAATAGGACGCACATTTGCTCAATATGAGATTATTGCAAAGCTTGGTGAAGGCGGGATGGGAGAAGTTTATCAAGCTCGTGACAGCCGTTTAGGTCGAGTTGTGGCTATCAAGATTCTTCCACCACAAGCAGCAAAAGATGAAGAGGTAAAACGAAGGTTTTTAATTGAAGCCCATGCTGCATCAGCACTTAACCATCCATATATTCTCACTGTTTATGAAATAGGACAGACAGAAGAGTTTCAATATATGGTGACAGAGTATGTTGATGGTATTACCCTAAGAGAACACCTAGCACATGGTTGGCTCAAACTCAATGAAGCAATAGAAATATTTACTAAAATTGCTGAAGGGTTATATAAAGCACACGAAGCCAAAATCATTCATAGGGATCTAAAACCTGAAAACATAATGCTGACTAATGATGGTTTTGTTAAGATTTTGGATTTTGGCCTAGCAAAGCTTGGGTATGAATTTATAGAAAAAGGTGCGACTGAACAATTTAAGAGCGATCCTAATATTATCCAAGGCACAGTTGGCTACTTAGCACCAGAAATGATCCAATGCCAATCGGCTGATGTGCGCAGTGATATTTTTGCTTTTGGAGTAATGTTTTATGAAGCAGTAACAACACACTTGCCTTTTGATGGTCGTAATTTAGGAGAAAGACTAGTAGCAACTGTACAAAACGAACCTCCCCCAATTTCTGATTATCGTGGCGATCTATTTCCAGAAATAGAAGAAATTATTATTAAGTCTATTAGTAAAAACCCCACAGATCGCTATCAAACACTTGCACCAATCATAGAGATTTTACGTACTACAAAACTAGAAATAGAAGTAGAAACTTCTATTTCTAATGCTCGCGGGCCTTATGCCTTTTTAGAAAAGATTCGTCGTAATAGCGAAAACCCCTCTGTAAAGCCTACAGATAATGATCGCACTTCTACTGAAACAATAAATAAAATTACTAGTAGCACAGACGCAAGTGCAACTAAAAAAATATCAGCCCAACAAGAAATTAAAGCTACATCTCAAGCAACAATAACCCTGATAAAACCTCGCTCATTACGTTATTTAGCTATTGGGTTGGTAATATTAATTGGACTTATAGCAATTATCTCATATCAGTACTTAAGCTCTAGCTCTAGCCCTATTACTAATATTTCTAACAATGATTCTACTAAAATATCTTTAGCTGTTATTAATTTTGAAAATATTTCTCAAGACGATGAATTAAAGTGGCTAGAACGAGGTATTGCAGAAATGTTAACAACCAACCTAGCACAATTTGAAAACCTTGATGTTATTAGTAACCAACAACTCTATGAGTTAATAGGACATATTACTAGCGATGAAACAAAAAACTTAAGCCATGATGCTCTATTAGAAGTAGCTCAACGTGCGCAAGTACGAGTATTTGTAACAGGAACGATCTTAAAGGTTGGCAATCATATTCGCCTAACTATCACGCTACAAGACTCTTTGAGTGGCAAAATATTATTTTCTGACAAAATTGACAGTGATACTCCTAATAATATTTTTCCTATAGTCGATCAAATTACAGAAAAGCTAGCTAATCATTTAGGAGCTAAAGGTAGAAAGCATTTATAGAGAGCAGTTACAGAGAGCGATTACACAAAGCAATTACAGAAAATTGCTAATGGCAAAGAAGAAATTGGATAAAGTTGAACCAGAAATAAAAATTTTCTTAAGATAAATAAAAATTTTTATACCCCTTTTGGTCAAGAAATGCTTAAATTATATACCACTACCAATTTAACTTCAGGCTCGTAGTAGTTACAGCGAAGCATTAGCAGATTTGGCACCAAGGGTAAAAATCTGGTGCATTACAAAATAATTAATTAGAAGCATATTTTTTCTTTAATTTAATATTTATTTGGTAGATAATTCTGTTTATAAAGTAAAAGATTTAAATTTTATATTAAAAAATTAAACTTTTTCGTTTACTTCAGAGTAATTTTAGTAAATAATATTGAGCTTTCCAGAGACTGGAAAAGCAAACAAACGTCAACTTAATTTTATTTTAATTCGTCATTTTTTTATAGATAAAGGAGTTACTATGTCACAGGTTGCTATTACCGAAACTAACCGCTTCTCAACTTTTGTGAAAAGCAAACGTTCCGATGATTACCGTGACCTTGTCGCTTGGCAGCAATGGTTTGTTCAACGTGGAATCCCAGCAGTAATTGCTTCCACTTCTTCAGGTTATGCGCTATATCGTCAAGGTCTTATCGAGGTTGATATTCATGATACAGAAACAACCGTTAGCGCGCAACGTTCTCATTAATTTTTGCAAAAGTAGCTTTTGAGCATAGATTTACTAAACCAAACTAATCTTTTGCAAAAAACCTACTAATAAAAGCAATAAGAAGGGTGGTAAATCTGCTCTTCTTATTCTTAAACCCTTCGATGCTAGCTTGTTTTTTCTTGCTCCAAATAATATTTTTTGTCTTACTACCAACTATTACGATGTAATATATCTTTTAATGGCAAGCGTGTTTTTTTCTGATCTCCTGCGGCTGAATAACCAATAGGCACAATTACAGGAACGGTAAAGCTTGAAGGTATCCCAAGTAATTTCTTGAGCTTCTCTTCGTCAAAGCCCTCCATTGGAACTGTAGCTAGTCCTGCGGCACTGGCAGCTAGCATAAAGCTCATAGCTACTAACATAACCTGTTTATCTACCCAAAAACGTTTATACACAGCAGGAATCATAGGAATTGGGCGAAAGAGCCTAACAATAGGAACTAATAACGCTTTTACAAGCCAATTAAACCCTAGTGGGCCTTGCTCGAAAGCTAATTTAACAAACCCTTGCAGTTTTTTGGCATATTCTGGTGTAATGGCACCTTCTGCTAAATCCATTTCTAGAGCTTTTTCAAAGTTATTTTCTGCACTTCTACGATCTCCAGCAAAAACAACTATTGCAGGAGCTTCTAGGATTTGGCTTTGATCCATACAAATTGGATAAAGTGCTGATTTTAGTTTTTCATCCGTAACTACAACAAAATGTGTTGGTTGGATATTATAACCACTTGGTGCCCAACGAGCTATTTCAACTAAATGATCTAAAACTTCTCTTGAGATAGGATCAGGTCGAAAATGCCTTGTAGCACGGCGATTAAGCACAAGCTGTTCAAAATCTACTAGGTTCATAGTTATTCTTC
>JAHFUF010000475.1 GCA_023265235.1 Blastocatellia bacterium | reverse complement strand
TCGTACAATAAAAGCACTATTTTTTGAATCAGGTTGCTTAGTTTTTGGTATTAGTAATCTACTAGATGAAGCACTAGGACAATATTTGGTTAATACTAGTATATTAGCTAGTGAACATTTAGCGTCCATTGCACCACATGTTAACCGAACACAACCATTAACTTTTTTATTACAAGCCTATAATCTAGTTACTCATACCCAATTAGTACAAGCTGAACATGAGCTAGTAGCAGGAATGGCAATATCATGTTTTCGTTGGGAAAACGGGGAATATAGTTTTGATAGTAGTAAAACAGCTGACCATGAATTTAAAGCCCAAATACGTGCACTAGATATTTTAGCCAGTGGCATACGTAACCTTAATGACGAAAGCTATATACGTAATGCCATAGGGGATTTAGCACAATATGTTTTACCAGTCACAGACCTCTTTAACCGCACTAAAAGAATAAACCTGACCCCACAAGAAGGTTATCTTCTTTCAATGATTGATAATGCAAAGACTGTTTCACAACTAATCTCTAGCAGTGGATTACCAGAAGAAGAAGCTCTGCAAATACTTTATGTATTACTTGCCACAGGGGTTTTAGACCCACTTGAAGAAATTATTGATATAAAAACTACTGTTAGACTTGCTAGTGCTAATGGTAATAGTATTCGCCCAGTACCAATTAGTGCTCCAACTGCATCATCCCCAAGAGCCTCAGGAGCTTTTCGTAAGCTTTCACCTTTAGATCAAACTTATAGCACATTACAATCAACACAACCTTTAACACAGCCCTTAACACAGCCTCTACCACAGCCCCCTGTGACACAACAACCAGTTCAAGCCCAACCAGTTGTTCAAGCCGAAGTTGCTCCTCCTAGTACTTATGTTACTAGACCGCTAGAGTATCCAAAACCTAGTAGCAGTAGAAAAATTAATACTGCTAAGCTAGAAGCTTTAGCAGGAGTAAAAATTCGTTCTTCCACAGGGGCAAAAGATGGTGAAGTCAATGAACAAGCCGAACAAGCCTTTATTCAAGGTAAACAACTCTTACGTACTGGAGACAGTCGCCGTGCAGAAAGTAGCTTCCGCCAAGCTGTTGAAATTGCTCCTGATGCAGCTAAATATCTGTTAGCCTTAGCCTTACTATTAATAAAACGTGGTGCCCGCAAAGATGCTGAAGGTTTGTTGATAAGATGTTGTGAGCTTGAACCAACCGCAATTGAACCAAGGCTACAACTAGCAAGTATTTATGAACAGAGTAATATAACAGCAAAAGCAGAACAGCTTTACAAAAGTATACTTAATATTGATCCTCAGCACCCTGTTGCAACAGAAAAACTTAAAAAAGGAAGCAGTTCAATTTGGAACGCAGATGTAGGAACATTTTTTTCCAAGATG
Source organism: Blastocatellia bacterium (assembly GCA_023265235.1). GTDB lineage: Bacteria > Acidobacteriota > Blastocatellia > Chloracidobacteriales > JADJPF01 > JADJPF01. The sequence goes on along the minus strand of JAHFUF010000475.1, from coordinate 3,306 downwards.
CTAAAAAAATAACTCAACCTACTACTATTATTTCAACCTAAATGCCTAGCCTTAACCGTCTAGGCATTTAAGTCAGCAAGCATAAAATCATTAGCTAGTTCTAAAAAATATCGTGTGTTACGTGCAAGTGTCTCACCGTCATGAGCTTTAAGTGCTGCTAGCACCATTTCGGCATGTATTGGGACTTGTTGTGGATCGGGGATATTATGAAAAAACTGTGCTGACAAAGTAAGATACACTGGACGCAATGAGTTATATAAAAGCTGTGCAAACAAATTGCCACTAGCACGAGCAACTTCAGTGTGAAACTCAAAGTCTAATTCCATCAATCGATTGCGGTTAGAGCTACTTTGTCTTTCTTTTTCAATAATTTCTTCTAATTTCTTAATATTTTCTTCAGTAGCATTTTTAGCCGCTAGGCGAAATAATTCTGGGACTACAATTAAGCGAAACTCAAGTAAAGATTTAACCAAACGCTGTTCCAAAGGTAGTCCAGACTGAATTACAGACATTAAAAACTCAAAACTTCCATTACTTTGATAATCTAAAACATAAATTCCGTCACCATGTCTTACTTCTATTAGCTTCATGGCTTGAAGCCTTTTTAAGGCTTCTCTTAAGGGCACACGAGTAACCCCAAGTTGCCGAGAAAGCTCACGTTCAGGAGGAAGCTTTTCTCCAGGTTTTAATGCACCTAAAAATATTTTTTCTTGTAGCATCAAAAATATTTCATCTGATACCTTACGCCTTGCCACAGGCAGAAAATGCTCTGTTTCCACAATTCACTCCTAACAATAATTAGCCAATAGTTAAATCAAAAACATAGGAAAATTACTTGCTTTTTATAAAAGATTAACAATGATTTTGAGTTTTTTTAGACTATAAAATGAACTAAATAGATCTTCTTAACAGCATGGCTTATTGAAGCTATCTTTGCTACTATAACTTTTTTTTAGATAATTAGATAAGAAGTTTAGCTATGTGAAGTTTAGCTATCATAAGGAGGATCAATTATTTATTATGGGAGAAATGGTACAAATTCCTTACAATGGTTCATCAACTAATGGTTATTTAGCTTTACCTACAAGCGGTCAAGGGCCTGGTGTAGTGGTTTTACAAGAATGGTGGGGTTTAGTACCTCATATTAAAGATGTGGCAGATAGATTTGCTGCTGCTGGCTATGTAGCTTTAGCACCAGACTTATATCATGGTGAGTCTACTACTTCACCTGATCAAGCAGGTAAACTAATGATGAGTCTAAATATTGCCCAAACTCAAAAAGAACTAGACGCGGTAATTGATTTTTTATCAAATCATCAGGCTGTTAGCCCTAAAAAAATTGGCACTGTAGGCTTTTGTATGGGCGGACAACTATCACTTTATGCTGCTTCTAAAAATGATAAAGTAAACGCCTGTGTAGTTTTCTATGGTATACACCCACATTTTGAACCTGACTTAGCCAATATCAAAGCGGCTGTACTTGGCTTGTATGCAGAAAAGGATCCTTTTGTTCCTCTTGAATCAGTAAAAAAATTAGAAGAAACCTTAAAATCTCTTGGAAAAACTGTTGAGATAAAAATTTATCCTAATCTTGATCATGCATTCTTTAATGACTCCCGCAAGGACGCATATAACAAGAGTGTATATAACAAAGAAGCGGCTGAAGACGCTTGGCAAAGGGTGTTAAGCTTATACAAAGAACACTTACAGTAGCTTTTACCCTAAGCTAAACACCCTTTAGCTTAGGGTAATTACTCTAATTAAAATATAATAGCTAAGCTCATTAGCTCATTAGCTCATTAAACTAAACTAACAAATTTTGTCATTTTAAACTTTACAACTTCTGTCATTTTGGGGTTATAAATACTGTGTTTTATAAAAAATTTGTCATTTTTTATAACTTAGCACCACACACCTTCAAATTAAAAAGTAAAATGATATAATTACCTCCAACAATTTTTCAAACCTAGCTTGTTATTCCCTAAAATTTATTTATAGCTTGTAATTAGGTCTATTAATTGCTTAATTGTAGGTTTCTAACACCCTACTAAGAAAATCAACACTAAATTATCGCTTAGGTTAAGTTTTATCTAGAAATTATCTTATGGAGGCTCTAAATGAGTACAATCCTTGTGATAGCACAAAATACTTTCCGAGAATCAGTTCGTGATAAAGTTTTGTATAACCTATTATTTTTCGCTGTACTACTAGTAATTAGTTCCTTGTTAATTGGCGAACTATCACTAAACCAAGAAAAAATAATAATCCCTCGTATGGGCTTAAGTGTTATGTTATTTTTTGGTGGCCTAATCGCAATATTCATTGGCACAGGGCTGGTCTATAAAGAGATTGACAAACGTACAATATATGCAATGTTAGCTAAGCCAATTCGCAGAGGAGAATTTATCCTAGGTAAATTCTTTGGCTTAGGACTAACTCTACTAGTCAATTCCTTAGTAATGCTATCAGGGATTTTACTGTCATATGCTATTTTAAGCTACAGCAATGGTGAAGGGCTTGTTTTTGCTTGGACTATCATTCCAGCAGGCTACTTAATATTTTTGCAATTACTTTTAATAGTGGCTATTGGGCTGCTTTTTTCTTCTTTTTCTTCCCCAGTACTTTCAATAACCCTCTCTATTATTGTATATATAATTGGTTCTTTAAGTAGAGATCTACCAGTTTTTGCAGAAACAGTTCCTTTTGTTGTTACTAAATATTTGGCTTTAACTTTATACTATATATTGCCTAATTTTAGTAATTTCAATTATGTAACCTATGTGGCACAAGGCAATATAATTCCTGCTAAAGATATTTTAACAATAACAGTTTATGCCATTATTTATACAGCTTTGCTTTTAGTAGCAACTATAGCTATTTTTCAAAAGCGTAACTTTAAATAATGAATATAATCCCAGAAATAAACCGACAAGAAAAATTATTTATCTGGCTACCAATTTTGCTAGCACTACTATGTTTTAGCAATACCTTGGCTAATCAGTTTGTTTATGATGATCTTTTCCAAGTTATTGAAGCAAGCTCTGCACTTGGAGATTGGAGCAAAGAAAACCTAGCACGTTTATTTGGCCATGATATTTGGAGTTTTTTTAACCAAAAATTTGCCTCAGATGGAAAATCTAGCTCTCAATATTATCGACCCATTTTTGGTCTAGTTTTTATGGTAAATTACTACTATGCTGGCCTTAACCCTATTGCCTGGCATGCAACCTCAATAATACTACATATGGTTGCAGTATTATTGTCTTACAAATTAATTAATAATTCTTTACAAATTATTTTTTGTCA